>CAYOBB010000009.1:0-14395 GCA_964402195.1 uncultured Clostridium sp.
TCTTAGTAATCTTATCCTCATATATTCCTCTACCAGTCTCCTCAACAGCCATCTTAGCAAGCATCATATGATTTTCTAAACCAGCCATAGACATACGTTTAATAATTCTATCAACAGTCTCTTGATCCAGTTTCAAATATTCTTCTGAAGCCTTTTTAGCTCTCTTAACCAAATCATCAACCATTTTCTCGATCCTTTTCTCGTCATCACTTTTTTCCATAGAATTCCTCCTTATATAATTATACGCATAGTATACCCAAAATTTTATAATATTTCAAGATATATTTTCAAGATAGGATAAAAATCACCTTTTTCCCTAACATCTAATTTTTCCTTTTTAAATATTTAACACTTTCATCATATCCATTTATTTAACTTTATATACCTTTTAAAATATATATTGCCTTTTTATTACAAATACGCATAGCATCTTATTCAAAAATTCATATTAGATAAAAAAAAGATGTGTTATAGTAATCCATTGTAATTCTTGAGATAATATTTCTCCATGATTTCCAATTACTTACTAATTAAATCACATCTTTTTATTTTTATACTTTATATTCTTTTCCTGATACTATTAGCACTATTTTACATACATTGTAACACGAATCGTAGAGTCGTTCATGTTGGTAGATTCTCTCATGTACATATTCTTTCTGCAAATGTTGTGTGTTGTAGTACTACCATACATCTCGGAAGTTACTTCCAATATTTTATCAGTTTCTGAAGCTACTATATTACGCAATTTTCCTTTTTGATACAAATTATACATAGAATCATACTCCGAACCATTTATTATATCCAGATTAACCGAATCTGAATGCTCTATCATTCTAACATAACTTTTAGCAGTACTATAGTCTTCTCCTTTAGTATATTCTTCCATTATTTCAAGTGGATCATACGAATTAATCGTTCTTGTTTTAGAATAATCGACATACTTGTCTTCCCCTCCGAGTTCCAGAACCATTTTCAGTACGCACTCTATATCTACCTATATAAAAACCTTTATAATGATAAATACTCTTTACTTTTTCTCCATCAAGCCCATCTGAAACACTAAAATATGAATCTTGGTTATCAATATAATATTCTTTCCTCGTTTGAAAGTCAGTTAAAAAGTCAGATAAATTACTTGGTGTATAATTGTTAACATACCATTTCTTATTTAGATAAGGAGTATATTTGTTATCAGAGTCATCACAAAAGTCATCCCTAGAATACTTTCCGGTTGTCGGAACTTTTATTACTTCTCCATTTTTTAGGGTTATTTCATAGCGTTTTCCAGCATTTGTTCCTTGAAGTCCTGTATTGTTTGTGCTATATATAATCATAGATTCAATATTATCTATATTTCCTATCTCTGTACCTATAACTCCTGTTACCTCATCGGGAAATGTTGCTGGAACCCATACATATTGATTTCCTTGAAGAGGATCATCTTTAGTATATCCATTATATGAGTCTCTAAAATTATCTCCGACATCTACATAACTATTTAAATATTGTTTTGTAGCTCCCCATGTTCTTGTTGCTATACATTTAATATCATCATCATTAGTTATCTTAGAATTGCTCCATGTATGACCATCAATATATGCATACTCATCTAATTGGTTATCACTAATTACATAACCCGAATCTTTAGTTCCTCCTACTAAATAATATCCACTCGGAATCACTATTCCATCATAGCTTACATTTCCAATTTTTCCTACTTCTATAAAATCTCCTTTTGCTTGCCCACTAGGATATTTTTTACCATCTTTCGTCTTTGATATAGCACCTTTACTTATTATAGGTTGTATTTTTCCTGTAGAAGAATCTGTCTCTATCTTCACTATTAATTTATATGTTCCAGTCGGATTACTTGAATCGTATCCATCTTCGTCTTTTCCTATCATTGTAATTTCATATGTACAGTCCGCAACAAGAACACTACTTCCAGCAATACTAAAATGTTCCTCCAAAGTGTCTAGTAACTTTTCTCCGTTTTGTTCTTCTCTATCTTTATCCAGTACAATTCTATATTCAATTTCGCTATTTATTCCAGAATCCCCTAAAGTTATTTGTCTATCTTTCGAATCTGTAATACTATTTATAGTAACAAGTGGTAGAGCAGTATCTTGATAAATAATTGCTTTATCACTAACTATCTCCCTATTTATCCTTCCTTTATCATCCTTAAAAGCACCTTCTTTAAGCTTTATATAAATTTCAGTATCTTCAGTTAAATCATCAGTAATTTCCTCTTTATTAAATAAAACACGAATTGTAATTTGATTATCATAAACCCCAATTATTTCATAATAATAGCTGTCAACATTATCATCACCATCTCGATCAACACCTGTTGTTTCTACTTCTCCCTTCTTACTCGTTGCCAATGTTACGTTGTCCGTTATGTTTTTTCCATCTCCATTATACACAACAAAGTAATTCTTTAAATCCTTACTCTCCTCGTATTGTTCATACTCTATTTCTTTATACTCTATTTCTTCATTATCTATCTTTGTTTTGTCTATAAACTCTTCATGTGTTATGTAAAAGTATGTTTCATCTATATCTGCATTTGTTTCTAATACATATACAATTTCGTTACCATATACAGCTCCTGACTCACTTGCATTTGTTATTTCAATCTTTGCATCTACATAGTTATTAAACTCATATCCTATCATTTTTAAGTTAGATTCATTACCTGCTTTATCTTTAATTCCTTCTCTTATCCAAACATATTTATATCCATAATCATACTTTGTTCCTACTTCTATTGCAGTATTCAAATTAGATAAAGTATTCCATGTGGTAGGTACTTCGGCATCTTTTGTAACATTATAATAATAAGTATTTTCAGAAGAAACTCCTGATAAATTATCTTTAACCTCTATTTTCGTTGTTACATATTCTCCAGTACTAACTATATTTTGATTTGTAAATTCTATCTCTGGAGCCTCTTTATCTACTCTTATATATTTTGTACTACTTATTTTACCTGACACAAAATCTGAATATTTTGCAATAACTGATATAGTAATTGTATATTCTGCTGATTCATCTTCTATTAGATAGTATGTATCTAATTTAACACCAGATTCTTCTTCTATAAAAGATTCTCCATCACTAGTAGTTTTTGTTATTTTATAAGTATATGACTCTGGATCAGAAACTCCATCCTTTTCACAAGTTATCTTCATATATACACTTTGATTTGTCCAACTGTTGCCATCATAATCTATCATTGTTCCATCAGGATCTCCAGTATATAATTTAAAATCTGGGTCATCAGGATCTGGACAAACATATAAATGTTTAAGTTCATAATTTCCAGCATTATCTTTTACACAAAAAGTATAATCACCTTCCTCATATATTTTTACTGAATAAATTCCATCATTTTTTTCTAAGGAAATAGGGTTATTATTTTCAAATGTTTCTAAAGAAGAATATTCATCACCTTTCAAATAAGCTACATAATTTATTCCTGAGCATCCATTTAGACCTGTCTCATCTTCAGCATCTTTTGTACTATATGTTAATTTAAAGTTTTTATCATCATATTCTAAGGTATTAAAACTTGGCGATAATTTATCTATATTATTCACATCCAATGTTTCTTCTGCTTCATTTCCGAGTTTATCCCTTACTTTTACACTAACTTCACCATTAGTTGTTACATTATATGAATTTGAAGTAGACCATGTCCCTCCATTAAAGCTATATGCACTAGAATGTAATCCAATTCCAGTATCTTTTTCACCAGTAACATTTATTGCTACATCATTATTACTCCAATCAGTCTCAGAAAGCTCTAGATCAAATGTTGGAGCTATATTATCTATTTTAACTTTATTATTCGAAGATGATACACCATTTATATTAATAGTTAATTCAATCGTTTCTATTGTATCACTATTACTATTTCCATTAACACTAACCTTAAATGTAGCTTTTCTTTTATTATTTTCGTTTATATTTAAACTTCCTTCTATATATTTTGCATTAGTAATTTTTATATTTTCATTTGTTAACTTTTTAAGACTAACATTTGAATCTACATTATATGTTACTTCTTCTCCATTTTTAGTATATTCCTTATCTGAATAAATATTTAATATTTTCTTTTCTGATATAATCACATCTCGAGGTATATCTTTTAATGATGGCATATACGTATTATTATTATCTTCATCATATATAGGTTTTTCCCATATACATATATCTGAAAAGTCAAATCCACTATAGTTATTTGAATTACCAGCATCTTGCACTGTTTTAATTTCTCCAACCACTTTATTATTATTATCTATAGTTGAATCGTAATTTTCCATAACATTGCTATCTGTTACTATATAACAATTTTTTATTTCTGCATTACTATCAGACTCTATACAAGCTATAGAACCTAAATTAGAATTTTTAGCAATAGACTTTATATATGGAGAAATATTATAACAATTTTCTACTCCTTGAGAAGTTTCTCCTACTATTCCTCCTACAAAGCTGGCTCCACCGGAATTATCCAAACCAAAACTAGTAGTATTATAATATCCTCCTTCTATATTTCCCGTATTAAAACAATTATTTATAGCATCGTCTCCATCATATCCAGCTATTCCACCTACTCTCACTTCATCAGCTCCTACATAAACATTTCCTATATTATAACACTTACTTGTATCTGTACTATATCCTACAATTCCACCTACCGATGCATTTTTTGCAAAAGAAATCCCTATGTCTGCTTCATTATATGATGTATTAATTTTTCCTCCTATTCCAGAAATACCTCCTACAAATGCATCTTTACAAAACTGTACATTTATTTTTCCATTTACCGAAGTTTTCGTAATTACACCTGAATTTTCTCCTGTTACCCCTCCTATATAAAAATCACCTGTTTTCGATTGAGTAATTCCCTCATACGCTTTATTAAAATCACCATTTGCTATTGACATATTTGTATTAACATTTACATTTTCTATTGTTCCGTTCATTATAACCCGCTATTGTTCCAGATTGAAGCTTTTGTCCATCACTGAATATATTACTTGATGGCAATTCTATACTTGCATCCGTAATCGTTAGATTTTTTACTTCTCCACTACTAGCAATTTGCTTAAAAAGACCTACTTGCGTCATAGAATTATCAATCTCAATATTTAAATTTGATATTGTGTTATTGTTTCCATCAAATATAGCTCCAAAATCTACGTTTATTGGTGTCCAATTTCCTTCTAACGCAATATCATTTTGTAAATTATATGTATATTCTGATGTATTACCAAATGTACATCTATATCCATTTGCCATCTCTCTATGATCTTTATTTCCAACATAGGATAATTGTTGTTGTGTGGATATTGGGATATCTTTTGAACTTGCAAGTTCAATACTTACGCTATCACTCGTATTTCCTAATGCATCCTTACCCGTTATTTCATATTCTCCATCATTATAGTCTATGCCTATATAGTCACCTAGGTCAATATCTTTTCTAATATCATTATTTAAGCCAGCTATATGAATACATTTGGAATTATCTATTCCAGAATGTTCATCTTTCAGGCTTACCTTTACATCACTAATATATGCCCCATTCTCATTTTGCACCCCACTAATTATAATTTCTGGTGGTGTATTATCTATACAAACTTTTCTACTACAAATTAAAGTTTCATTTCCAGCATTATCTTTAGTATATACATAAAAATAATATATACCCGTGTCTTTTGGTATATTACTTAAATATTCTCCACTAACAACAAAATCAGATTTTTGCATCTCTTCTGTTGTTGGTGACTCGCTTCCTTCTTTTATCCACTTGTATGTAGCCATATTTTCATTATTTTTAGTATAAGCACATCCACTTTCTCCAAATTCATATACCCTAATGAATATCTTATTTTTTAAATTGTCTGATTTATAATATGTATCTTCATTTATTGTATTTCTATCAATAAAAATTTCAGGTAATTCCTTATCTATCTTACTTATCTGTTTTGAAACAATTACTTCATTTCCCAAAACATCTTTTGCCCTTGCAGCAACATACCCATTATTTTCTACTATAATATTAGTAACATTATCTGCAGATGAAGCACTATTTATTGCTTCTGCTTCATCAACATTAAAACATGCTCCTCTGTCTATATATAATCTACTATCATATGTAATTGTTGCAATTACATCTTGATTTGTCCATTGTTCTACTCCATCCACCTCATTAGATAGAGTAATATTTATTAATCCTGTATTTGATATTACCTCAAATACATCACTTACTTCTATTGAAACATTTTCTGCTTTGTCTGTTATTTCTGTCCATAAATAATAATTTCCTTCTTTGTTACAAGCATTAGAGGCTTCTATACCTTCTTGAAATTCTAACCATGTTGTTGGCTCTTCTGTATTACTCGTACTCCATGCACATTTTCTGTTACTTACCCCGCTTCCTCCTTCATTATCGCTAGTTGTGACTGTTGTTTCTATTTTAGCATTTCCCTCAGATGGCATTATGATTACTCCTCCATTTGGATTAATATTCGCTGAAGGTGGAGTTTTATCTATTTTTGATTCCTTTTTAGAAGTACTAACTGAATTTCCAAATGAATCTGTTAATTTTGCATTTACTGTTATATTATTATTTACTATTATTACTTTTTTTGTACTTTCAATCGTATAATCTGTACCATCATTTCCACCTTCGCATGTTACAGATCTTGTATAATCATTCGTATTATCACTATATGTTATCGTAGCTGTTACATCTTGATTTGTCCATTTTTGCTCTCCATCATCCTTTTCATTACTTAATTTAATTGATAAATCTGAATTTTCTTTATCCCCAATTATCAATTCTTTTATATAAAATGCGTTTGAATGAACCACATATTCATTTCCGCATATATCGAATACATCAACAAATAAATAATAATATCCTTTTGTACAATCTACTTTCCAAATATTCATATTGGCTTCCATCACTGAACCTGTACTAGCTACATCGTCAAGTATCGATAAAGAGTTGTCACCCTGTTCTGACTCGAAAGGTCCTACCCAGACATAATTTGTCTTTGATAAATCAATTCCACTAATTGTATTATCTTCCATTGTTACATTTGTATATATACGTGCTGTTCCACCTTCTGAAGTTATAGCAGTTCCTCCATTTGGATTAAATGAAACTGTTGGTGCTTCCGTATCTGCTGTTATTTCATTTCCTCCTAATGTTATCCCTGATGGAACTATAAAGATATTTCCTACAATATCTGTTATCTCTCCACCTGAATAGCTAACTAAAGACAAAATTCCATTATCCCCTGCTTTTATACTGTCTTTATATGTTACAGTTGCACCACTTATAGTTCCACTACTTATTGTTCTCTGAGCTCCATCTCCATATTTTATTGTTAAATTTGGCACTGTTCCTTTTATATTTTCACTAAAAGTTGCTACAAAAGTAATCTCTTGCCCTTTTCCATATATACCACTATCTGGTGAAGTTACATCTATTCTAGTATTAGTTAATGTTGGTGCTGTTAAATCTATATCAAACGTTTGACTACAAGTATTTCCAGCTTGATCCTTTACCCAGAAATAATAAGTACCTGTTGATACATTTTCCATCTCAGTATTAATTGTTATATCCTCATTATTATTTTCTACTACATCTTGAAGTTCTTCCCATTCTGTTGGAGCTGTATTTGAAGATGTAATAGCATAATATTTAATTCCACTACATTTATCTTTTTCATCCCAGTCTCCAGTAGAATATGGATCATTAGCAGTTACTGTTAAATTTACTATTTTATTTGTTCCTTCAGTACTGTAATCCACATTTATGTTATTTATACTAGGATTAATTTTGTCTATTCTTATATTAAATTTTTCTATGTTTGTTATACACTTTCCACTACTATCTACTCCTTTTACATAGAATACCCATTCTCCACTCCAATCTATTCTATATGTAGCATTATTGCCACTCATTTGTAAGTTAAATCCAGCTTCTGTAATATTACGCCAGTTATCATCCGGAGTTTCCTCTGAATGAGCATATTTATATCCAGCAATTGTATACGGACCTTCAGAAGTTACTTTATGATATACATTTGTATTTGTCCAATCTTGATCATAAGGTACTGTTAATTCAGTATCTTTATACAATTCCATCTTTATACTATTCTTTGCTTCTATCCACTGAGCATATAACTTAACAACATTATTATTAGCTTTAGCTACATCTTCTAAATTAGCATTTACTTCTGAGTTATTGTCATAACTAATACTTGTTCCTTCTAATATCCAATATTCAAAAATATAATCTTCAATTTCATATCTATTTGAAATTAAATCCTCCCATTTTGTATTATATTCATAATAAACTATCTCTTGTGTATAAGGTGATACCTCACCTGTAACTGTCGTTCCATCTGGATTGTTAGCATAATATTCTATTGTATATTTATATTGTATATTAGTTTTACTACTATCACTCATTTCGCTTATATTTCCTGCTGCATCTTTAGCCCATACATAATATGTACCGTTTTCTTCCGCTGTATAAGTTATATCAACAGTTTCACTTCCATTTTCGTCACAATCAACCCACTCTTGTGAATCCCCTGTAGGTATAAATGTTTCATCTGTAGTTATTATATAATCATCTGGTTTACTTAAATTATCAGTTATTTTTACCTTTATTACATTTCCCGATTCTAGTGTTAGATTTACTGTTGGAGCAGTATTATCTACCTTATATTGTCCTCCCCAAACAGGCGTTATTGTATTTCCTAAAGTGTCCTTTGCACCCTTAACCCATAGATAATTTTTTCCTTCAATTACTGGAACTTGTATTTTATCATCATTATCTAATGTTATATTGTTCCATGTTGCTCCACTTAAATCTTCTGATTGATTTGTTGTTTGCCATGCATATTGAACTGTTTGATTTGCTACCATTCCATTATCATCTGTAAAACTTACTTCTATATAATCCTCTTGTTGATACTCTCCATGTACATTAGGATTAAATGTAACATTTGGAGAAGTTACATCTACATTATATGGACCTGTTACTTTATTTATTAATATATTATTAACTGTTTCAGTATTATTATCTTTGACTACTTTTATACTTTCACGGTTTCCAGTTGCACCATCTTTACTTGGTGTTTCATTTCCAAGTTCATCTACTAAACCTGCTATCCAGAAATACCATTGTCCTGAAGAACTTGGAGTTGTTCTTTCTGTAGTTTTTCCATTTTCTGATTTTTTCCATGTTGTTGGAAGAGTATTTGCACTTGTACTCCATCCATAATAATATGTTACTTTTGATATGTCTACTATTGTTGGTTTCACTTTATGAGTTTGTGCTGGAGTATTAACTTGTTCTGGTACGATACTTTCTATTACTGGTGCCGAATTATCAAAATAATATTGTCCTGTAAAGTTATCTGTTGTACTCGTCATTTTCCCCGAGTTTGTAATTGGTAATACATTTCCTGCATTATCTTTTATTCCTTTTACCCATAAATAATATTTTCCTGTTAATGTGCTTTCTGTTATTGTTATACTATTATCAGTTACTACGTCTGTTGATTCTTTCCACTCTGTAGGTTCAATAGTCTTACTTTCACTCCATGCATAATTTAGCTTTTCTCCATTTTTTGCTCCGCTGTTACTATCAGTTATATTAATTGTTACACTTTGTGATTTAGCATATGTTCTTTTTTCTTCTGGTGTAAATGTAATATTTGGATTTACCTTATCTATTTTTACAACTAAAGTTTTTTCTTCCGATATATTTCCAGCAACATCTATAGCTCTAAATCTTATAGTAGTATTTATATCTGCAGTATATGTTATTTCTCCTACATTATTAGCAGTATTTAGAGCTCTTGTTGTCCAACTTTCATTTTCATACCACTCATAACGAGCAATACCATTTACATCTGTACCTGTTAATTTTACATATACATTTTGATTTGTCCAATTAGAATCATACGCTTCTCCTGATGCATCATTTAAATAAGCTTCTATATTCATTACAGGCGCTGTATTATCAATAATTTTATCATCTATCTCTATACTATTTCCTTCATTCTCCGCATTTATGTTTCCAGCTTGATCTTTTGTCCAGAAATACCATGTTCCATTTTCTGTTATCTCTTGACTTTCAAATGTTGCTTCTTGATTACCTTTTTGTTCTCCTGCATCTATCCAAGAATCAGAATTAACATCTGGTTTTGTATTATCCTTCGTAAACATATAAGCAGAAATACCTGAACATCCATCTGTAGAAGTAGCTACTCCGTCAGTAGCAGTAGCTGTCAATTTTATCTTTTTATATTGTTCCACAATATTATAAGATAACAAAACTGTAGGAGATAATTTATCAATATTTTGAACTTGATAATTAGTAATTTCAGCTGTATTACCTGCTGCATCTCCTAATTTTACATAAACATAACCATTATTTACAACAGTAGAAGTATACTCAAAAACAGAATTATCTAAGTTAGAAGAATTACTTTTAGCCTCTTTTTGAGTAGTACCATATCCATATTTTTTATTTTTTGTAATATAATCTTCAAACTTTACATTTATATTTACAGACTGTGTCCAATCTTGAGGAGAATGACTAATTGTAACAGCATCTTCTGGTTTTACAACAGTATAAGGTCCTATATTCTTTTGATATTTTTCATTTCCTGCATTATCACAGAATCTAATATGAAAATAATATTCTCCTTCTTCTTGTATCATTCCATTTATATTATCAAGGTCATCACCACTTTTAAAACTTCTCCAATTACTATCGCCTTCTATATATTCAACGTCAGCTTTTTCATTTGTGATTGTATAATATAATGTACCAGATTTTACTCCACTAGCAGTTCCATCTGAGTTTTTAGGATCTTCTGTCTTAGCTGTTTTAAATTTTATATTTACTTGCATGTCTTTTCCAGTGTTAGGTATTATATAAGTAGCCAATGAAGGAGTTGCAGTCATATCGTTAGGCTCTGTTTTATCTATTGCTATCCAATAATTATCATCAGTACCATTAGATATATTTCCATCATTTTTATCAGGATATCCATCATCATCAGGTCCAACTTTAGCATTATCTACTGTGCTAAATTTTATAGTATTTTTATTCATTTCGTCCGAAAAAGTTATTGTAGCTACTCCATTGTTATTATCTTTTATATCAATCCATGTTTCACCTGAATCTAACGAATATTTATATCCATAAACTCCAGAATGTTCATCTGTTCCACCACTTATAGTAACAGTTACACTTTGATTTGTCCATGTTCCAGGTGTATATTCATTTCCATCCTCAGTTTTAAATGATATATTTGTTGGAGCAGTTGGTGCTGTATTATCAATATAAAATTCGTCACTACATACTGTTGTAGAATTTCCTAAGTTATCTTCTGCATAAACCCATAATTTATATTTACCTGTAACATCTCTTATTTCTAAAGAATCTGTCCATGCATCTTTATCATATTTACCTTCTATTCCACTTTCTAACCATTTATATTTTATAACACTTACTTCTCCACTATCATCTGTTACCTTAATATCCGCTCTATTCCATCTTCTCCAAGTAGTAGTATCACCATTATTAATAAATTCAATTGTAGGAGATTCAGTATCAATTTTTAATTCTTCTCCATCACCTTCATCTGTACTATCTCCATCTGTACCATCAAAAGTAAATATATCACTAATAGTTCTTCCATCATCATCTACAACTTTAGCAAATATATATGCCTTATGGTCTACCATAACTCCATCATCATCATCACTGTAAGTTAACCATTCTCCTGGCAATAATTTTTGTGCTTCAGATATACTTGATATTTCTTTTGAAAGAAAATATTGTATATTAGCAGTTTTACCATCCTTATCAGATATTTTTATCTCAGCTTTATCTGTCCAATCAGTTGTTCCTTTTCCATCTGTTGCAGAAAAAGTCAAGTTATATTCTCCATCTTGAGGAACAGCCTCTTCTTTTATTCCAACATCTTCAAGCCAGCTCTTTTCGTCATCTGACAATCCAATATCTGAACTATAAACTAATTCTTCATCTTGAATCTCTAGTCCAGTAGATAACACATTTTCAAGGTCTGCATCTAAATCAATTTTTTCAAGAGCATCACTAATAATATCACTATCTAAACCAGATGATTGAAGTTTAATTGTCTCACCTGCAATAATTTTTTCGTCAACAGCCTTCTTTAGCTCCGAAAGTTCTGATTTAAACTTAGTTTCATTAGTCCTATTTATTATTCCATTATTGTTATTTACCGCTATACCTATTGTAATCCCAGCTAAAATTAGTAAAACAATAATTGTAATTACCAGAGCTACCATTGTAACTCCTTTTTCTTCCCTTAGTTTTTTTCTTGCTTTTTCTAACAACATTTCTTTCTCCTTAGAATAATTAATAATTAAATAAATCTTAATATTTTTCAAAAATTAGTCAATCTACATTATTTAAAATATTTATATATTTAATATATTTTTCTTTACGGACATAACAGTTTCATATAATTTTTATCATTATGATTAAGCTTTTTTTATATTTTCTTTTCAAAAATCAAATATTTTTATACCTTTCCCTAGGGAATCAGTTCATTTAAAAATATTCATTACATCTTTTAAATTGCAACCATTACAAATTCTTTTAAATTTAAAAATTTAATTGCTTATCTAATCTTTTTATGCTAACATATTTTTAAAGGAAGGTTATACATATGATAAATTATTATGAAATATTAGAAGTTAGCCAAAATGCTTCTAAAGAAGTAATTGAAAAAGCATATAAAGTCTTAGCTAAAAAATATCATCCCGACTTAAATCCAGATTCTAAAAAAGAAGCCGAAAACAAAATGAAAAAAATTAATGAAGCATACGATGTTTTAATAGATGATAAAAAAAGAGAAAATTATGATTTTGTCTTAAAGAAAAAACAAGAATTAGAATCGAAAAGGCAATCTCAATCCACAGGTTCTTCAAAATCTGTGGATAATTCTGAAGAACCTAATAATACAGTTTCATATTCTAATACTCCATATGTAGATGAAGATAACAATTTCGTTATTAACACATACAAAATGGACAAAAAAACACAAAACAAAATTCAAAAAAAGCTCCAAGAGAAATACTTAGAAGCCTATGACGAATATCTAAGAAGTCAGGGCTATAAATTAAAATATAAATGGACATTTAAAAGAGTTTTAAATGTACTAATTGTTATTTTGACAACTATAATTGTATTTACTATACTATACTTTATACCACCTATAAATAAATATTGCCATGAATTATATAATAATAATTTCATTGTAAAAATATTAACAGATTTAGTAGTATCTATATTTACAACTATAGGAAATATATTTTTTTAAAGTCAAAAACTTTTATGTTTTTGACTTTTTAGTTGTACCATAAATAATTTTTATACATATATTATCATAGGTGATAATATGGAAACATTAAAAATAAATTCAAGACGGAACAATAGTCGAATATCTTCAGAGTTTATTAAAAACACTTGGCTTTTATTTTGGAAATGTTGATGGAATATTCGGTAGCCAAACTGAAAGAGCTGTAAGAAATTTTCAAAGTGACTTTGGTCTGACTTCTGATGGTATCGTAGGGGCAAGAACTTGGGATAAATTATTAACATTTAGCTATATTGTACCTACTGACGTTCAATATGGATACAATATACTATCTATTAATATAAATGGTTTAAAAAATAAATATCCTTTTCTTGAAATAGGCAATATTGGTTACTCATCTTTAGGTAGACAACTTCCATATATTCGTTTTGGGAGAGGAAATAAACAAGTATTTTACAGTGGCGCAATACATGCAAACGAATGGATAACTGCTCCCCTACTTATGAAATTCTTGGAAAATCTATCTGAAAGCTATAGAACAAATAAAAATATATTTGGATATTCACCATCTTATCTTTTCAATAATGTATCATTATATATAGTACCAATGGTAAATCCAGATGGAGTAGATTTAGTTGTAGGAAATATTCAAAAATACCTACCTGATATTTATAGCTATACTAGAAGTCTATCACAAAATTATCCTGACATTCCATTTCCTTCAGGTTGGAAAGCTAATATAAATGGTGTGGACTTTAAAAACTACCAACCATTTTATAAAGTCTTGTAACTACTATAATTACACGGCTTTGCGTTTTTGATTGTTCTCATTGATTAGTTCTTCAATTTTAGTAAATTCTTCTAGATTTTCATTAATAGAATTTAGCTTTGAAAAGTTAAAATATATGTATACATTTTTATCTTTATCAATTTCAATTTTGTTAATTAATCTGTATAAATACATTTTA
>CAYOBB010000010.1:0-7489 GCA_964402195.1 uncultured Clostridium sp.
CCTTTCTTTCTTACAGAAACATTAACATCAGCTCTTAAAGAACCTTCTTGCATTTTACAATCAGAAACTTCTATATACTCTAAAATTGATTTCAATTTTCTCATATAAAGCTCTGCTTCCTCAGCACTTCTTAAATCAGGTTCAGAAACAATCTCTATTAAAGGAACACCTGCTCTATTTAAATCAACAAAACTACCTCTTCCATATTCATCATGATTAAGCTTTCCAGCGTCTTCTTCAATATGAATTCTAGTAAGCCTAATTTTCTTTTCACCTTCATCAGTTTCAATATTAACATATCCTTCATAACAAAGTGGCATGTCAAATTGAGATATTTGATAAGCCTTAGGTAAATCAGGATAAAAATAATTTTTTCTATCATTTTTACTATTTTGTGCAATTTTACAGTTAGTAGCTAGACCTGCCTTTACAGCATATTCAACGACTTTTTCATTAAGCACAGGAAGTGTTCCTGGCATTGCCATACATACTGGACAACAATGAGTATTGGGTTCTCCGCCAAATTCTGTCGGGCAAGAACAAAATATCTTTGTTTTAGTAGACAATTCACAATGAACTTCAAGTCCTATAACTAATTCATAATCTTCTCTAGACATATATTTTCCTCCTTATTTCTTAAATTCTGGCTTATAATTTTCTCTAAATTTATTCTCTCGTTCGAAAGTATAAGCAGCCCTAAAAATAGTTTCCTCATCAAAATGTTTACTAATTAATTGGAAACCAATTGGCATTCCTTTAGAATCTAAACCGCAAGGCACGCTCATACCAGGAAGTCCAGCAATATTAACAGGAACAGTACAAATATCCGCTAAATACATCTCTAAAGGATTATTTGACTTTTCGCCAATTCCAAAAGCAACTGTAGGAGAAGTTGGAGTCAATATTAAGTCATAATTTTTAAATAGCTTATCATACTCTTGTTTTATCACAGTTCTTACCTTTTGAGCCTTTTTATAATAAGCATCATAATATCCAGAAGACAATACATAAGTTCCCAAAATAATTCTTCTTTTTACCTCTGCACCAAAACCTTCTGTTCTAGAATTAATATAAATTTCTCTTAGATTATCAAAATTCTCACTACGATATCCATATCTAATACCATCAAATCTACCTAAATTTGAACTAGCCTCAGCACAAGCAATAATATAATAAACAGCTAAAGCTTCTTTTCCTATATCTAAACTACACTCTTCAATAGTCGCACCTAAATTTCTATACGTATCTGCTACATTTAAGATAGCCTTCTTAACCTCTTCATTTACGCCTTCTCCTAAAAATTCCTTAGGTATAGCAATTTTTAACCCTGTTACATCTTTTACTAATGATTTTGTATAATCTTTTTTATCTATATTCATCGAAGTACTATCTTTTTCATCATAACCTGTAATTAAATTAAGCAAAATCGCACTATCAGTTACATCTTTAGTTATAGGTCCAATCTGATCTAAAGAAGAAGCAAACGCAACTAAACCATATCTAGAAACTAGACCATATGTGGGTTTTAATCCTATAACGCCACAAAATGAAGCTGGCTGGCGAATAGAACCTCCAGTATCACTACCTAAAGCCCAAGGAACAAGGTTAGCTGCAACAGCAGCAGCACTTCCACCAGAAGAACCTCCAGGTACTCTTTTTAAATCCCAAGGATTAAAAGTTTTATGGAAATATGAATACTCAGTAGACCCCCCCATAGCGAATTCATCCATATTAAGTTTTCCTAAAAAAACTAAGTCCTCATTTTTTAGTTTTTCAATAACAGTAGCATCATAAGGAGAAACAAAATTTTCAAGCATTTTAGAACTACAAGTAGTTTTAACTCCATCAATACAAATATTATCTTTAATACCTATTGGTATTCCCGCAAACTTAGACTTACTTACTTTCTTATCAATTTCTTTTGCACTAGTAATTGCCTCTTTTCCTGTAACAGTTACAAAAGCTTGTACATCTTTTTCTTTCTCATTAATTCTATCAACATAAGCTCTAGTAATCTCTTCAGAAGTAATTTCTTTTTTCTCTAATTTATCCATAAGCTCATGAACAGTTAAATTTACAATATCCATTATTACTCTCCTCTTATCATAAAATACATAAATTTAATATATTTTTGAAGTGACACACAGCTTGGGAACCAAACTTGAAACTGTTAAAGCTATGCTTTTACAGTTTCAGAGAGCATGACCATTAAGGAACAAAAAAATATATTAAAATTCATTAAATATCCCTATGAAATAACTTTAGGAATTCTAAACATTCCATCATCTTGACTAGGCGCATTTTGAATTAATTTATCTCTCATTTCCTTATTTTTTACTTCATCTTTTCTAAAACGATTACAATTCTCATTAACACCAATAGTTTCACCAATATTATCTGTATCCACACTATTTACAATATTAGCAAAATCTAATATTTCTTTTAAATTCTTTTTATAACTTTGTATCTCATTATCAGCAAGCTTTATTCTTGCAAGTTTAGCAATATGAAGAATCTCTTCATCTGTAATATTAACATCATTATTAGCCATAAAATACATCTCCTTTCACAATGCTTAAAATTATATACCAAAATCCATAAAAAAACAAGCTAGGCTTTGAAATTTTTCATAGCTTCGCTTTATTCTTATTACAGTTCACAGCTTGCTTGTGAAGTCTCTTAATATCAAAAAATCTGACGTCCCCTTTAACACCCTTATCTATTTATCAAAAATACTATGCTTACCATCACTTAAAAGTTTAACTTCATTAGCTTTAAATAATTTATTTTTAATCAACTTTAAAGGTTCAATAAAATATGTTTTTATTTTTCCTTTAAATAATATAAATTTATTTCTGAAACTTTTCTCTTCCTTTATTCTCTCTTCTTCTTCAATAATATACTCACTAATTTTTTCTTTAACTTTTTCAATATCTAACTTAATAACTTTAAAATTAATATTTTCTAAATTAGCATCTTCCTTAACTTTTAATATTTGAGTCTCTCCTTTACTAAGTAATAAAATATAATCAGACATATCGTATATTCTAGCTTCGATATCATCTATTTTTAAGACACCTCTAGTTTTAGCCACATTAGGAATCTTTTTTATTTTATTATTTAAATTTTCTGAAACCTCAAGAAAATCCTTTTCCTTGTTATATTCATACCCCTGTTTAAAATTTACAATATTAAAAGCAAAAAAGTCAGTATCATAAAACAAAAAACATATTGTCTTTTCATTATCCTCAAATTCTAAAACCTTAATATTATCATAATTTAAATCATCTACAATTTTAGAATATTCAAAAATCATTTTAGAATTTATTTTCAAAAGCTCATCTTGTATATTTATTACTATATTTTTTTCCACAATCATATCTCCTTTAAATTTATAAACGAGTTACATTATACGAATACATAAATTTAAAGTCAATGTTTTTTATATATCATTTTGATTACAAAAAAAGCCTATTCCATGGGAAATAAGCTTTTAATGAATCTCCACATAACGAAAAGGTTAATATATTATAAGGAATTAAAAATAATATATTAACCTTTTCATAAATTTTAGTCAAAGTATATCACCTACATCTTAGCTTTTATCTTCTCTAATCCTCTAGCTAATTGATCAGGACAAGAAGTACCTCTCACACCACAAGGAATATTTTTCATTCTCTTTATAGCCTCATCAACACTCATTCCTTCTAATAATTTAGCAATTCCTACAGTATTTCCAGCACATCCCCCTACAATAGTTACCTTTTTAATAATATTATCCTCAATTACAACTCTCATTTCTCTTGAACAAACGCCATCTGGCTTAAATGAATACTCCATATTCCTCTCTCCTTTTCTATTTATATTTCTAGGCATGATTATAACATAAGTTAATAACATAAATCAATTTCTATTTTTCCGGTTTTGTTGCGGGCAGACAGAGACGTCTGCCCCTACGACGTTTGAGATATGTTTTTTTATTTTTGGGCGGACTTAGAGACCCGCCCCTACAATACAAAGAGACACGTTTTACTGTGTCTCTTTTATAAATATTATATTATTTTCTGTCTACAACTTTTCTTTTAATTAAGAAGATTCCTCCTGCTAAAACTATTGCTGCAATTAATATCACAAATGTATAATTTGTTTTTTCTATTTCTTGATTATTAAGACCAGTAGGCTCTGTAAATGTTAATACATCTGATGCATCTGCATCATGCTCACCATTTAAATGTTTCACTGTTCCACCTACAGTTACTTCTTTAGCACCTTCATAATCTTCTACTAAACTTCCATTTTCATATCCTGTAGCTGCAACGTATGTTCCTCTAGAAACTTCTGCATTACCAGGAACTGCATTTACATCTCTTCTACCTACAGTATTTGAATATTGTAAAATTTCAGCTATATTATTAAATATTAAATTATTTGAATCTGAATCACTTGATGTAGTTTTAGAAGTAGTTATCTTAATTTTTCCAGCTGTTTCTCCTAAATCAGAAGCATCAGTTGGTACTAAAGATTTAAGTATTTCTGGATTATAGTCTCTTGAACCTGTAACTACTATATTATTCTTTCCAGTTCCTTCAAAAGAAACCCCCTTATTATCAACTATTGTCTTATCACCTTCTGCTGTTGTTGTATAAACTGATTCAGATAATACTCCATTACTTTGTAACTCAGCTACTGAAATTGCTTCCCAAGCATGATTTTCAGTATTTGTATTGTCATCACTATCTAAGCCTATATTATTATCTATATAATCAATAATTTGTTCTACATTAGTTGTAACTATTTTATCAGTATCAGAATATTTATTTGTATAGTAGTTATTACCTACATATGTACCATAAGTAATCTTTCCTGATTTATAGCTATCTGTATTTTCTAACTCAGCAACTTTAGCTAATATTTCACTTTGAGCAGTTTCAATATTTGTATAATTGCTAAGTTCTCCTGTCCAATCAACTTCAGAAGTATTTGTTACTTTAATAGTATAATCTAATTTAATTGATAAATTATTTAAATAAGAATCCTCAATAGTAATATATTTTACTCCTTGAACATTGTTATCTTCTGGTATATCTAAAAGTCTATCATATTGAACTGATTTTTCAGTATCAATACTTCCATCTTCATTAAATATAACTTCTAATATTTTTTCAGTTCCATCTAATTTATAAAGAGTAATCTTAGATAAATCCTTCTCAAGCTCTAAAGAAGTTTCAGATCTTTTCTCTAAACCAAAATCTATATTATTTACACTATAAGTATATTCTTTAGTTCCATCAACTGTATTTTCTGTAATGTTATCAACTGGCTCAATTTCTAAATCCATTTTAGCAGTATTAGCAACCATCTGTGTATTATTAATTAAATCAGTATGATTACTTGAATTATCTGCACTTTCTAAAACTGTTCCTATTTCATTTCCGATTGTTCTAGAATAAGCTACTACTTTCATTCTTTGAAGTTCATAATCTCTAGCATCAGAAACTCTAACTGTATTTACATCCGTATCAGATTTCAAATCTTGCCATTCTTGATTTAGATCCGTCATACTAGCTTGATAAGCAGTATTTTTATAATCTTGACCGTTATATTTTACTGTCTCTTCTTTATTACCATATTTAAATCTTACTACATAATCCCCTGCAAGTACACCTTTAAAGTTATATTCACCATTACTATCAGTAGTTACATCTAATTTATAGTTTTCCATATCTTCATCAGACACACTAAAGTAGTTTTTAATATCTGCTTCTTTCCAAATTTTTTCATATTCTATTCCATCTACAGTAATTTTTTCAACTAATTCCACATCTATATTAGCAATTCTTGTTTCATCATCATCTAAAATTCCATTACCTACTTTTTGGTCATACTCGATTGTCTCTGTTTCATTATCTTCCCAAACGATACCGTTTATTTCTCTATTAATAAAGTCTGTAATTTCAATATTTACAGCTGGTGCAGATTCAGTATCATCTTCATACCAAGCTTTATCAGTAACTTTATTTAAATCAATATTTCCTGGTGCTGAATCTCTATCAATTCTACCTGCAACTGATCCATCTATATTATAACTTGAATAACTAGCAATCTCTGCTACATTATTCTTTTCTCCTAATAATTCAGTCTCTCTTGTTCCATCTTGAGTTCCACCTTTATTTACTTCATATGTAATAAATAATTGTAATTGTTGCCCTGGAGCAAGTTTTAACTCATTAAATGCTGTTATATTTCCTGTTTTATAACTATCATTTGCTGTTTGCTCTGATGTATTCCAACTAAACTGTGTCATACCACTTGTAGTATAATCATAAGTTGGAGTTCCACTAACTACTCTATAGTAAGATGGTTCTGCTACTACTTTAGTTATTCTTTCTTTGCTTGTACTATCAATTACATGTGTTGTTTGATTTTCTGTTACTAAAGTAAATGACTTATCATAATAATCATTTAAATTATTTATAATCATGTCATAAGAACCTTCGTTGAAAATAGCTACTTTATAAGTCAAGTATACTTTCAAATCAGTATCATATCCACTATCACCCTGTTTTATAGCTTTAACTTGATCCACCTCTGTCTCATACACTGTAGATCTATATTGATAATCAGAACTATATAGTCCTAATGTATAAGATGCAGTTTTAGCATTTTCTAATTGTATATTTAGAAATTCTGCGTACTTATCTGATTCAAAATCAACTAAAGTATTATATTTCTTTGTAATTTCTTTTTCATTTACAACTAATTCAGCTTTATATAAATCCTTCATAACACCTAAATCAGATTCTTCTCTTTCCTTAACAGCTAAATTAATATGTAACATATAATTATAGATAGTATAATATTTTGTTGTAGTAACATCATTTTCTTTATCTACAGTAGTCACAACTTCATCAGCATCATCTTTTGTTATCTTATGATTTACTGGTAAGTAAATTCCAGTATTTGCTGTAGAAGCATTCATTTTATATTGTTCTAAAATATATCCATTACTATCTAATGTAGTAAGTGATGATATTCTCTTTGTTGTAGAATCTGTAGAAACTGTCTCAGAAGTATAATTTAATTTTAAATCTCCTGCATTTCCTACAGTATTTCCATCTGAATCTATAGCATTTCCACCTGAAACTGTTTTAAATTTCTCATTAAATGTATTTCTATCTGTAGAGTTTTCTGATGCTAAAGAATCTTTCTCGTATTTTACTTTATCTGTTCTTGAAGCATTAATATATGTAGTAGTATCTCCATCTGCTGTAGGTAAAACAGTTGATGATTTATAATTTTGTCCGTCATATTTAAATACTACATCATAACAAATTTCATAATCATTATCATCTTCAGTTCCTGGAACTAACATTTTAGGAATTGTATATTTTCCATTTTCATCAGTATAAATTGGGAAAGATAATTCTTTTTCACCGTCTTCATCATATATTTTAGCAAGTTCCCTTTTTACTTCTGTTCCTGATGAATT
>CAYOBB010000010.1:7589-14324 GCA_964402195.1 uncultured Clostridium sp.
GATGTTTCTGTTGGCACAGGAGTTCTTAATGTTGTACCTAGTAATGAATACTCTGCATCCTCATACCATCTAGCTGCTTCTACTCCTAATGCAAATGGTTGTGATGTTTTGCTATCTATAGCTGTACACTCTAAAGTATGAATATATGTTGGAAATAGTCCATCTGATACTTTTTCAGTTTCAGGAGTCCAAGATACAATATTATAAGTACCTGTTAAGTTTTCATAAGTAGCACCTGCATTCATATATTTAAAATCAATTAAAATATCAGTAATTTTAGTTATATTTTCAATATAATCTAAACTAATATAAAATTCTTCACCATCATGTGGATATTCTGATAATGAACCAGATTCTTCTCTTACATTTTTATAAACAATATTCCATTTTGATGAATCTATTATAACTTCTTGTGAAGAACTATCCTCTACGTTAATTCCCTTTATTTGCATATTTGTTATTCCAGAAAACATTATTTCTCCTCTATCTGAAGAAGTTGTATTCCATTCTGGGTAATTAATAGTATAAGGGCCTATTAAATACTTTCTTGTATCTGAATCATATCTGACCTCAGCAGAACTTGTAGAAGAAGTTACATTAAAATCAATTTCTGGAGCAGGTACAGTTACTGTTTTATCATTTACTGTTACTGTCTTATTTGTTGTTCCAGTACCGTTTCTCACACTATTAATATATAATTCAAAAGCTTTAGCCTCAGCTGAGAAACTATTCTGTTTTACAGCTGTACCTTTACTACCAGCTGGTGTACTCCACCAAGCCTGTTGTACATATGTATAAGGAAAATAATCACTACCTATAGAATCCAATTCTATATAATAATAATCATCACCTTGTTTTACTACATAATTTTCTGGATATCCATTACTATTTATATCTACACCATATAAAGTAGTACCATTTATATCCATCTCATAAGCTGTCTTTATTTCACCTGTATATTTTTTATTAGTTACATTATAAAACGTTCCTATATTACCATTTGTATTTTCAGTCATTTCAGCTAAAATATATGCTTCTTCTGGTACTGCTGTAACTGCTCCAGAACTTGTATATGTTCCTAAAGTTTTACTAGTTGTAGAACTATATGGATTTGTTGAACTAGATGTAACACCTGTAGAAAAAAGTACTTGATCTTCTGTTGGAACAGAAACTGCTTGTGTCTGTCCTCCAGATGAAACTACTGTTGAACCAGCTCCTGGAAGAGCAATATCATGTCCAGAACATAATAAATTGTATTGTTCTAACAAATCATTATATGTTATTACAGGATATCCAGAAGGGTATCCTATCCCTTCTGATATCATTTCAGTTGTTACAGTTGCGGTTACTGTATAGCCTATAACTGCTAGGATAGTGATTAATATAAATATTAAAATTTCTAAAATTACTTTTTTATAATTCATATTAATTCACCCCCTTTTTCTCAAAAAACCATTTTATTCTAAATCGATTTACTCTAATTACTACTAATAATACAATTGATAATATTGCAATTATAACTATTGTAGATATATAAATCAACGTATCACCTGTTTTTACTGATAAGATTGCATCTGCTTTTCCAAAATCATCTTCATTTTGTGCTTTATTTCCTGGTGTAGAATCTTTATCAGCAATTCCAGCTTTATTATAGCTTTCTGATATTTCGGCAGTATTATTTACTATACCAGTATTATCTTCTGTCATTTCCTTTGATAGTATCAAAGTAATTGTCTTTTCTTCTCCAGCTACAAGAGCCGTATTTGATAATTCTTCATTATAAATATTTCCATCAGAACCTTCATACCAACTTGGATTTAATTCCGTACTAAAGTCCATTCCACCAGGCATATAATCAACTATTTTTTTAGCATACCCTTCAACATCGCCTTCATTCTTTACAGTTAATTTATATTCAACAAGCACCTTCGTATCTGATAAGTACTTAGCAGGAATATCAATTTTAGCTAAAGTAAGATTATCAAAATCATATTTAGTTGTTCCATCTTTATTCTGAACTGTTATTTTTGAAATAGTTTTATCTAGTGATAAATCAAATATACTAGCTGCAATAAGTCCAATATTTACATTTGAAACGCTACCATTAGAAATTGTTATTGTATCCGTAACAGCTACATTTATCTTCTCACCATTTTCTTCAACTTGTGAGCTAATTACATCAGAATTTAGATTATCAGCTACCCCTTCTTTTTTATAATCTGTTAACCCATATCTACTAGCATTATAGTAAAATACTAAATAATAACTTCCATTAGATAAATTACTAAAAGAGTATTCACCTGAACTTGATGTTGCAATAGTCCTTATTGTTTTTCCTGTTTCGGTATTTACAACTCCTACTTCTAATCCCTCTACTCCAGCATCATTTTCATCTCTAGCACCATTTTGATTTGAATCTAGCCATGCTGTACCTGTTATTTTATATACCGCATCGCTTTGTGATTGAGTACTACTTGTAGTACTTTCTCCATTTACTACGTCATTATCATCAGCATCTGAACTTACAGTCGCTACTTTTTCTATTGTACTTGTAATCTTATTTGTAGTAATGCTATTAGTATTTAAAGCTTCTACTGTTCCTACATTTGAAATAGTCTTTTCCGCTTCTTCTATATTTTCGGCAACCGCTGAAACATTTATAGATAACTCACTCTCTGGAGCTATACTTGCATATACTATAGCATCTTCATTTCTAGAAACTGTTCTTGACATTTCAATACCATCAATTTCATAATTTAGGCTTGTAATCTTCACTTCAGATGGTAAATTATCAGTTACTTGAACTTGATTTGCTGAAACGATTCCTTCATTTTTTACTATAAAAGTATAATTTATTTCTTCTCCTTCTTTAATATAACTATCAGTTTTATCAGAAGTTTGTGTAACAACTAATTTTGGTTTAGCTAAAGTTTCTGATATTTCACCAGTATAATAACTTTCAGAATTTACAATTATTTTAGAATTAGTAACTATCTTTTCTTCATATACATTTTCTGATAAATCACCTGCTACAGCTACTAAAACTACATATTTAGTATATCCTTTCTTTAAGTTATCTATAGTCCAAGTTACTTTTCTACTGTCTATATCATAATCACATCCACTAGTTTGTTTTACTAAATTCAAATTTTCATCAAATTCTTGAACATAATTTTCACTATATTTTAATAAACTTGGTAAATCCTTTTCAATTTTTATATTCTCTAAATCTGAATCTGACGTATTCTTAACAGCAATCTTATATGTAATAGTATCATTTTCTTTCACAACCTCAGCTATAGTTTCTGTATTTTCTTCAACTATAACTGTAGCTCTTTCTATAGGATTTGTAATAATCTCTGACTCTAGAGTTTTAGCTAAATCTTTAGCTGTTATAAAAGTCTGCCAACTAATCTCCATATCATTTTTATCTTCTGACAATTTATTTACTTCCACAAAAAACTCTATTGTCTTACTTTCTCCTGGATTAATCGCATCTATCTCTACCTTATTTTCTTTTCCGTCTATATATTTCCAACCTTTTTCTTCAAAAATAGACCCTTGTTCTTGATATTCTACTAAAGTAGTACCCTCTGGTAATTTAGTTTCAACTACAACATCAGTTGCTACCTCTTTACCTGTATTTTCAACAACTGCTGTATATTTAACCTTTTCATACTCTTTTACAGATTCATTATTTCCTACATTTACTTCAGTTTGTACTGATAAATTAGGTCCTTCTCCTGTTGTTAATCCAACTAGATTAGGTATAGAAACTTCTTCAGTTTCAGCAATTTCTGTTACATTATTATATAATGTTTCAAATGAACCATATATATCATTATTATGTTCTAGATTAGCTGGTATTTTGTACTCATAAGAAAATCTTAAAATATCTGATGGGCTCATCTCATAATTATTAGTTACTATTAAATATGATTTAATTTTTGAAAAATCAGCTACATCTGTAGTCCATCCATTATTCTCATTTTCTAAATCTTCTGTTGCTTCTTCATTTTCTGAATAATAAATTGTAACATCTGCTTTATTCTCTTCATTTTCAGAAATTGGCCCTACTAAAGTAGTATCAACTGTTGTACCTAAATCTTCACCTGTTTTTACATCTTTATTTCCTTTAAAAGGAATTCTTCCTAATATCTTAACATCTTTGCAAATATTTTGATTATTATTCATAACTAAAATATCCATAGTAGCTATTTTTTCTTCATCATATATTTCTATCTTATCAGTTACTTCACCTTGTTCTACAGAAGTTATTTTAGTATTTGATGAATTATAATTTGATACTGAGTTAACACTTATAACACCTGTTGGAGCTGTATAAGAAATTTTAGCTATTGATACTCCTATTCCATCAGAATCTTCTGAATAAGTACTTGCCTCTTCATTTATGTAATTCATAATAATTTTATCTTCTATAGAAGGAGTAAGTAAATTAAGCATCATATTTGTATTAATAATAATATTCGTACCATCTGTTAAATTATTCAATGGATATTTTGTTTGAGTTCCGTTTAAAGATACTCTTATTACTATATTTCCATCTTCAGCAGTTGCAGTTGCTGAAGATATTTCAAAATTATTTTCGCTATTTGCAATTGCTACATTTTTTAAAGTTATTTCTTCTATATATTTTGGTAAAATAATTTCAAAACTTGGATTCTTATAAAAATCTGTTCCTAATTCATCATTATTTAAACTTACCTTTAATTCAACATTTTCATTATTTACAATTGTTCCTAAAGAAGATTTGTTGATAGAAATATTTGCATCTGTTTTTGTATTTTCTAAATTTAATGTAGTTTGACTTTCTGATACATTATTTTGAACATTTCCCGATAAATAAATACTTCCTTGAGAATTATAAGAAATCAAATTCCAAGCTTTTATATCAGAAATAGAATATTCAGTATCTCTAATCTCCTTTTGAACTTTTATATTTAAGTTTCCTTCTAATATAGGACTACTTGTATTTATAGTTATTCTACTTACATCCCCAGTAATTTCAGTAAAATAATTATTTTCTTCATCTATTTGAGATGAAGATGTAATACTAGCAACCTCTATTCCATTACTATTAATAGAAATCTTTCCATCCGTTCCTAGTATTTCTTCAAAGTTATCTTTTGAAACTTTAACTTGTTTATATTTTGAAGTATTTACTGTAGAATAGCTACTATCATCTCCGATAACAAAATTTTCATCTATATCTGTTATAGCGATTTTCTCTATTAAATCTTTTGAAGATATGTTTATTTTATGATTTATTTCATAATTTGTAGTATATTCTTTTTGAGCATTATATTTGTTAGCTAAAATATTACCTTTACTTAAAATTTCCTCTGAAAATTCTGAAGATACTGTAACAATTTCCCCAACTTTTTCAGAAACTGTGTATAACTCTTCTTTTTCAGATTTTATCTCTTCATTACTTCCAAACATTTTTACTGTACAAGAAATCTTACTATTTAATGTAATAGGTAAACTCTCTTGATCTTTTCCTGAAAAAATATAAGTAACTAAAAATTCCTCTTTTTCAAAATCCTTAGTCTCTTTATTTTCAACATTAATTCTAATCAAATTACTATCTTCATCATAATTCCAATCGTCCTGTGAAAACTCTTCTTCGTTATTTCTAAGAACAGTCACTTTATCTAAGCTTAGTCCCTCTAAATCTAAAGCTTCTATTTTTAATTCTTCTTTTCCTACTAGGTTTCCATTTTCAGGCATATCCATTTTTATGCTAGTCTGAATTATAATTCCAGTCTTATTTTCTGAACTATATGGAATATATTTTGTAACCTCAGAAGAAATACTAAGCTCAGAATTCGTATTCCAGGTAAGCCTTAATTTAACTTCTTCTGAAATTCTATTCTCATCTCCTGAATTATCCAAATATGTACCAGATAATTTAACTGATATTTCTTTACTCAAATTACCAATTGAATCTGAATCTTTATAAAAAATAGGAAGTAATAAATCTAAAGCATCACCACTATTTATTTGATTCAATTTAATTTTATTACCTTCTATTGTTTGAACTAAATCAGATTCTTCAAATTCTCCAATATCAAAATTCAAACCATTTTCTGATTCTAATGAAATATTAGCATTTTTTAAATATCCTGCATTTTTAACTTTTAAACTTAATTTAATACCTAGATTTTCCTCTTTCATATCTGCAGAATATTCATAACCTTTTTCTTCTTCATTAATTATGAAAACAGCATCATATTCGACATTTTTATTAGTATTTTCTGAATTCTGTTTTCCAAGTCCACTTGCTGCATACTGAACTACAGTAAACATATTAGCAAACATCATTGTAAAAACAAGAATCATAGCTGTTAGTCTTTTCGCCTTTCTATTAGTTTTAAACATATCAACATCCTCCTATATGTGTATTTTATAGTCTTTTTTAGATAAATTTCGCCTTTTTATCCAATCATACAATAATATTATACACCTTTATTTGGAAATTTTCAATGTTTTATTGCAAATATGTTACATTTTTTTCACATTTTTGTTACTAATAGAAATATAAAAATTAAATTCTCTAAAAAATATAATATATTTTCTTGTTTTATATCAGAGTAATTCACTGGTTTTACAAAATTTTAATACTTCTTCAAAGGCTTGCCTAATAAGGCTTAGAGGCGAACGTGTTCGCCCGTTATTAGTGATATGCCTTTGAAGATTTATCATTGCAATCGA
>CAYOBB010000011.1:0-14067 GCA_964402195.1 uncultured Clostridium sp.
TTTATATGAGTTACTTCCTAAAAAAACATGTGTATCACAGTTTCCCATGATAGTTTCATAGGATTTTTCATAAACAGCCTCCAATTGGTCTATATTTTGTAGGATAACACTAAAGGATATTCTTCTACTTCTTGAGGTTGATATTTTTTTGTCAAAGTCTGGTATTTTTCCTATATTGGCAAACTCATCTAGGATAAAGAAGGTTTGCTCTTTTAATTTTCCACCATTTTGGTCTGCGTAGTCATATAATTGTTGTATCATCTGTGAGAAAAATATGGTTAATAAGAAGTCATAGGCGGTATGTGTATCAGATGATATCACATAGACAGCTGTTTTCTTATTTCCGATTTCTTCAAAATCTATGGTATCTGTTGATGTTAGTTCTGCTATTTCTTTAGAGTCAAATTTACCTAGTTTTGATTGCAATGAACTTAAAATAGAACTATATGTTTTTTCTGGTGCAATTTCAATGGATTTATAATACATTCTAGCTGGATGGTCATAAGGTAATTGACTTATTAATTCTGTTAATAAGTTACTTCCTCCGTTGTTATTCGCCGCTCTAACTAATTCTGCACAACTTGCTAGATTTTGCTCTTCTTCTGGTCTGGTTGCTATCAAATAATAAATTAATGCTTTTAATAACATTTCTGCCATGTCATCCCAGTATGGATCATCTGATTTTCCACTTTCAGATTGTTGCCCTTTTACGATGGTATTGGCAATTACGTCTACATCTATTTCTGATGCTATATGCATTAATGGATTGTATCCGTCACTATTAGATGGCTTTACTAGATTTAATACTTTTATATTATATCCATTTTCTTTTAAATATCCTGCTGTCTTGTCATATAGTTCTCCTTTTGGATCTGTAAATACATATGAACCTAATAACTGACATGCATTTGGTATAACATATGATGCTGATTTACCAGAACCAGAACCGTCCAACTACTAATACATTTACGTTTCCTCTTTTATCAACTGGTAGATAATTTTTTTCTGCTAAAATAATACCTTCTTTATTGTTTAATACTTTATATTGCTCACCATTTACGCTCCAATCACTAGATCCATTTTCAATTCCATCAAATTCGTGTTTTGGAAATGCTCTAGCTATTCCATATGCTGCTATAGCAATATAAATAATACTAAATTTAGAAAGTATACTCCAAAACCATCCTTGAGTTTGTCCTGAGATACATAAGCCTAATGCTGATAAAGGTTTTACTATATAGGTTCCGATTGTTCTAAAAAACATTTCTGAAAAATTTACGCCATCTTGACTTGCATTAAAAAAAGAAACTGCCATAGGCGCAACAAATACTATGACTAATATTAGCCATAGTATTACACTTACTATTAATTTTCCTTTTATCTTTTTTATTGCTCTTCTTAATTTTTCACCAAATCCCATTTTTTATCACCTTTTCATTTGTAATTTATATTTTCTATAATTCTGGATCTTGTTCTTCTGCTCTTTTCTTTGCTTCTTTTGCAGCTTTTATTTCTTCTGTTGTTTGTGCTTCATCTATTCCTAATGCTGCTCCTTCCTCTCCATTTACGTATTTTATCTTGCCGTTTGTAGTATTTATTTCTCCAATTGCTTCTGGTGTAATTGAAGAATCTTCTTCTTTTCCTAATGGTGGTTTTTCATTCACATTAACAACTGTTATATCAATACTTCCATATCCATTTTCTTTACATTCTTTTAGTACATTGTTTTTAGTATGAACTTCAACAGAGCATTCTTCGTAGTTATTTATATCACGATTTTTGTTCTCACTCATTTAAAAAGTTTCCCCTTTCTTTTTGTCTACCTCTTTATTATCTTTTATTTCAAACACTACATAACTTTTTTTAGCTTGTAGTTTGCACTTTCCTTTAACTTCATTACTTTCATTATCGAAATATAATGTTGGTTTTAATTCTTCTGTAGTTTCTGGGTCAATTATAGTTATTGGCCTTTTTAAGTTTGGTGTATATTCAAAATCTCTATATTCAGTGTCTTCTTCACTGTATAATGTTTGAAACTTCATTGGTATTGGTGTATTAGAGATTTTTACTAAATTTGCATGAGTCTCTAAATAACCTACATTTACAACTACTTTTTCTTTTCCAAAAGATAAAATTAGAAGTTGATTCCCTTCTGGCGCTGGTTCGTCTATATAAAATGTTTTCTTTTTATTATTTCCAACTAATTCTTCTGAATAATCTAACCTTTCTATTGTAAATTTAGGTGATTCCTCTAAAAACTCTTTTTCTGTTTTATTTACTTTATATATTACAGTATTTACCGCCTTTGGTTCTGTAATACTAAAGTGTTTTCCGAAAATTTCTTCCATTTTGCACCCTTTCTTACACTTGGCATTAAGTGTAATTTTTCCTTTGTATAATTAATCCACTGTTTTAATTATACTATATTTTACTTAGAATTGTCAACATAATAATTGTTGTTATGTTGACTTTTGAAATAAATTGGATTTTTCCTAAATATTTATAATTTGTCTTGGATTAAATTTGCTTATTTCTTCTAATTTTTTATATAGATTTTCTTCTTCTTTTGTAATAGATGTAGGAACCATTATTCTAGTTTCTGCTATTAAGTCTCCTCTGCCTCCTTTTCCATCTTTATATCCTTTACCTTTTATTGTTATTTTTTGTCCGCTTTGTATCCCTTCTGGTAGCTGAATAGTAAGTTCTTCATCTATTCCTTGAATGTTAACTTTCTTATTTAAAGCTACTTCCCATGGCGATACATATAAAGTTGTCTTTATATTAATACCTTCTAATTTGAACCTTTCAGTGTCTTGGATTTTTATTTTTATAAATAAATCTCCACTTTTTCCACCATTTTGTCCACTTTTACCTTGTCCAATTAAACGAATTTTTTCATTGTTTCGTATACCTTCTGGTATTTTTATTTTAAAGTTTCTATTTGCTCCATCAATATTTTTCAGTACAATGTTTTTTTCTCTTCCATAATAAACTTCTGGTATACTTACAGATATTTCGGTATTAATATCTTCACCTTTTATAGGTTTAAGCTTATTCTGATTATTTATTTCTTGTTTGTTTTCTTCACTATTTCCGAAAAAAATATTAAAGAAATCTGTAAATTTAGCATCTTGTTCTTTTTTTGTAGCCTTTCTTTTTCTTCCTACATTATAATTCCATATTCTATCATATTTTCTTTTTGATGTACTATTTGACAATACTCTATATGCTTCATTTAAATCTTTAAATCTTTCTTCTGCAAATTTATCGTCATTATTTACGTCTGGATGATATTTTTTAGCTAAGTCTCTGTAAGAGTTTTTTATTTTATCTATAGTTACTTTACTTGTTTCTAATTCTAATATTCTGTAATAATCTTTGAAAACCATTTTAAACATCCTCCAAATCTTTGGATAATTCGTTTAGTATTATATCATAAGATTTTATAAATTGGAATCATTTTTTATTATTTTTTTGTAATATAATAATTTCTTGTTTTTACAGTATCTATGTGCAGTAGTTTATTATTTTCTATTATTTCTTTAATTGTGAAATTTAGGCAATATAGGATTGCTTCATTTATATTTCTCTCACTTAATTTTGCAACTTCTTGCCTTCCTTCCCATTTTCTATCTTCACTTGTCGCATCACTTATAAATAATATTTTTGAAAGCATGTCCATATTCTCTTTTCCTGTTGTATGAGCTTCAATAGCCCTTTTCATATCTTTTGAAAATCCAAATTGTTTTTCTCCAATATCTCCTCCAATCTTTGCATGTAATAAACTTGTATTTTTTTCTTCAATCTCATCTATTTTTATATTATTTTTCTTAACATATTCTAATTTTTCTTTACTTGACATTTCTTTAGCTATATCATGTGAAATTCCTATGAGTTCTGCTTTTTTTATATCTATATTATATATTTTCGCAAGTTCTACACATCTTTTTTTTACACATTGTGAGTGATAAAATCTTTTTTCTGATAAGCTTGACTTTACTATTTTTTCTACTTCATTAATATTTTTCATTTTTTCTCTCTTTCTTGTTGTTTATTATTTGCAGGTTGCATATCATGTGACCCATACGGTTTGCCTTTTGTTTATTTTTTAATGTAGGGGTTGGTCTCCTGGTCGACCCGCTGTTTTGTCTTTTTCTTTTTTATTACGGGCAGGCATGGAAACCTGCTCCTACGCATTTAACCTTAATTTAATTATTCATTTTTCGCGGGCAGACAGAGGCGTCCGCCCCTACTGTACTTCTTTATATAATTTTAGTATTTCTCCAAAATTCATACTATGTGATGCTTTTAATAAAACTTTATCTTTTTCTTTTAAATTATTTATTAAATACTTTGCCACTTCTTCATTTTCTCTACAAATTAATATATCCTCTTTTCTCATTCCTTTTTCTATAGCTTTTATTGCGATATTTTTAGCTTCTTCACCTACTGTAATTAATATATTTATATTATTTCTTACAACTTCTGCTCCTATTTTTTCATGTAATTCTTTTGAATACTCTCCCAGTTCTTTTACATCTCCAAGTACTGCAATTTTTCTTCCTTCTTTAAGCGTAGTTAAATATTCAATACTTGGCTTTATTGATTCAAAACTTGCATTATAATAATCTTTTATAAAGGTAATTTCATTTATTTCTTCTATTTCCATTCTATCTTTAGTAAATTCTACATTTTTTATTCCTTCTTTTATTTTTTCTATATCTATTCCAAGTTCTGTTCCTACTGCAATTGCTGAAAGTGCATTATATACAAATGGTTCTCCTGCTTTGTTTGTTTCTATTTTATGGCCTTTATATATAAAAATATTTTTATCTTCTTTTATCTCTATTTTCTCAGCCATAAAATCACTTTCTTCTTTTATTCCAAATGTTATTTTATTATATTTTTTATCTTCTATATTCCATTTGTGTAATAAGTCATTATCGTTATTTATTACTATTTTTCCACTTTCAGAATTCATCCCTTCTAATATTTCTAGTTTTGCTTTTAATATATTTTCTCTAGAGCCTAGGTTACCTATGTGAGATGTTCCTATATTAGATATAACACATATAGTTGGTTTTGCAATTCTAGTTAATTCACTTATTTCTTTTAAATGATTCATTCCCATCTCAATAACTAGCACTTCATGATCTTTTAATCCTAATATTGTTAATGGTACACCTAATCTATTGTTATAGTTTTCTTGTGTTTTATGTACTTTATATTTTTGAGCTATTACACTAGTTATTGTATCTTTCGTACTTGTTTTTCCTACGCTTCCTGTTATTCCTATTACTGGTATATTATATTTTTCCCTTTTTATTTTTGCCATTTCTACTAATGCATCTTTAGTATTTTTCACTTTTATTATTGTTTGATTTTTTATTTTATTTTTTTCTTCTTCAGTTATTAATACATCTTGAACGATACAAACTTTAGCACCTTCTTTTATTGCTTGAACACAAAATATATCTCCATCTATTTTTTCTCCTTTTATAGATACATATGTATCTCCTTTTTCTATTTTTCTTGAATCTATTTTTATGTTTTCAATTATAGCATTTTTATCTCCAATAATAAGTTCTCCTATATTATTTTCTAAAATATCTTTTACTTTTAATTCGTTCATATTTTCCTTTCTCTCTGGTTCATTATGCCAGTATCTTTTACATTTTATATATTCCTATATAACTTAAAAATAGGAATATATATTAAAATATATTCCTATTATATTTAACTTGTGTTTTTATTTCAAGATATTTTTATATTTGTTATATAATACTCCCATTGTAACTATCAATACTAGTACTGCTATTGTAACTACTGATATTACAGTCTTTCCTGCTGCTGGTAATTTATTTGGGCTTGTTGTTGTATCTTCTCCAGATGTACTACTATTTGATGTTGTTTCACTAGGAGATGTAGTTGGTGTTGAAGTGTTTTGTGTTTGCGTACTTTTCACTGTAAAGCCCACTTTAACAGATTCTATTTCTATGTCTTGTGTATTATCTGATGATATTAAATCAGTTAATTTTACTGTTGTGCTTGTTGATTCAATATTTTCTTTTACTGTTAATTTTATCGTTAGTATTCCTCCTGTAGTAGAGCCACTACCTGTTTCTATAAATTGATTGTTTTCTGTATTATAGTCTGCTGACCAATTATTTATCCCTGATATATCAGCTTCTTCAACTGTTTCAAATATGCTTGTATCATAATCTAAAGTTCCTTTTATTGCATATAATCCCTCTTCTATATCTGTTTCTTTTATTGATATTGTTAATGTCACTGTATCTCCTGGTGATAGTGTAGTTTTATCTGCTGATAACGATAATGTTGTTCCAGTAGAAGTTGCACCAAAAGATAAACTAGATATACTTAAAATTAATAATAAAATTAAAATACTACTTGTTATTTTTTTCATTATTCTTACCTCTTTTTTTATATTAACATATTTTTATAATTAAATCAATGTTTTTATTTTTCCAATTATATATCTTTGCATTATTGATATATCAGTTATTTCCGATTCATCATCAAAATTCATATCTCCTGCTTTTATCTGTATATCTTCTAAGCTTTCTTTTTTTATACTATATCTTTTTAATTTATTTAAATCTGTCATACCTATTTTTCCGTCTTTATTAATATCTCCTATAACTACTAATTTATATGTTGTTTCTATACCTTCTCTATTTGTTACTATCAGTTCTTGTCCTGTTTTTATTAAAGTTGCATCTTCTATTTCTTCATTATTTTCTTTTATAATATATGTCATATTGGTTTCTATATATTCTTTAAATTCTGAAAAAGTTGTTTCTGGTAGTATTTTTGTTATATATAGATTTTCATCATCTTTTTCATATGTGTTTACTATAAAATATTCATCTTCATATACTGTTACTTTATATGTTGCTGTCTTTCCTGCATATGTTATCGTTATTGTTTGTTCTCCTAATGTGTTTGCATTATATCCTGAATATCCTACTGAATCATCTAACATGCTTATTATCTGTGTTGTTCCATCTTCGTATGTTGCTGTTATTTGTCCTCCTGTTAAGTCTAAATCTTCTCCTTTTACGTAACTTGTTTTATCTGGTGTTTTTGTTATTTCTATTCCTGTTATGCTTGCTTTTGCTGTTGTTATTTCAAATACTTCAGACTCACTAGGATTTATTACATTATCTGCTACCGTTGTTTTTACTTCATATGTTGTATTTGGTGTTAAGCCAGTAAATTCATTTTCGTATTGCGAATCACTCCATTCTGTTTCTCCTTGTTCACGAATAAAATATTCTATCGAATCAGTATCGATTCCACTTCCTTCATCTGTTTGCTGACATGTTACTATTATACTATTACTAGTTGCCGTTGCTGTCGGAGGTGTTGTTGTTGGGGCTGTTTTGTCTATTTGAAAATATACAAAATCACTTTTATTTCCCGCTTCGTCAATGGCCACTACACAATAATACCCTTCTTCAGTAAAAGTTAATGAATATGTATCAGCACTAGTTCCTTCCATATCACTTATTGTAAGTGTTTCTGTTATTGGGGATTCGCTATAATAGTATTGTAATCCGTCTGAATTTAGTGTTCCTTCATTTTCTGTTACTGTTGCTGTTACATCAGTTTTATACCATTTATTATTTACTACTCCACTTATTATTGGGGCTGTTTTGTCTATTTGAAAATATACAAAATCACTTTTATTTCCCGCTTCGTCAATGGCCACTACACAATAATACCCTTCTTCAGTAAAAGTTAATGAATATGTATCAGCACTAGTTCCTTCCATATCACTTATTGTAAGTGTTTCTGTTATTGGGGATTCGCTATAATAGTATTGTAATCCGTCTGAATTTAGTGTTCCTTCATTTTCTGTTACTGTTGCTGTTACATCAGTTTTATACCATTTATTATTTACTACTCCACTTATTATTGGGGCTGTTTCGTCTATATTGTTTGTTACTGTAATTGTTATATTTGAAGTTGTTGTTGTTGTCTCATTTTCAGCTGTGACAGTTATAGTTGCTTCTCCTTGTTCTATAGCTGTAATTTTTCCGCTTTCATCTACTGAGACTATATCTTCATCGCTACTACTCCAACTTGTTATAGTCATATTATTATCTTCATTTCTTAATATTTCTGCATTTAGCTGTAAAGTATCTCCTTTTTTTATTGTTTTTTCTGTTATATATAATATTGGAAAAATGTACGATTCATCTGATACTTTTTGAGCAATACAACTGACATCATACGTAGTAAGTACTCCATCACCGTCTACATCAGCTACTTCTTCTATAAAATCTCCTACATCTGCAGTGCTATCTTGTACTTTTCTTAAAGTAATTACTATATCATTTTGCGCTATAACTCCATCTCCATCTACATCTCCAATTAAATATTCGGTTCCATTAATTTCTAACTTGTTTTTATCTGCATATATTCTTACTTTTTTATTAACTTTTACTGGTATAGTTTTTGTTTTGTTAGAACCTTGTTCTGTTACTGTTATATAGGTATTTCCTTCTTTTATTCCTGTGATTTCTCCACTTGTCTCATTAATGGTAACAATAGTATTATCTTTACTGCTCCATTTAAACCCACTATTTCCTTCATACTCTGCTTTTAAATTTAATGTTTCTCCTTCAATAATACAAATGCTTTCTTTATATTGTGCAGGCATTATTATACTTACATCCAAGACTTTTGATAGTATTATATCACTATCATCTTGAGTTATTATTCCATCTCCATCTACATCTGCCGCCAAGAAATTAAGATATTCACCTTCATATGCGCTATCCAATACTTTTTGAAGTATTATACTTGAGTCTGCGGCAGTTAAATCTGAATCACCGTCTACATCTCCTATTAAATATTGAATTCCATCTTTAGTATCTATGTCTAGATAAATTTTTACTTCTTGTGATTCCTCTTCCCATACTAATATAGGATAACCTGAATTCATATTAGTTTCTAATTTCCAATAATTACTTCCTCCTAAATCTTCAATAAAACTATTTGTTTTCATATATTCTTCCGTTACTGCTGTTGCATATTCATCTTCAGTACATGTGTTTAAATAATAATTATTAACACAATAATTTTCAGCATCCCACCATCCAGCAATACTTCCTACATTTGATGTTCCACTTACACTACCTATATTATAACAGTACTTAAATGTAGGGCTAGATTGACATCCTGTTATTCCTCCTACATAAGATTCTCCACTTACATTTCCTTTATTATAACAATAATCTATTAAGTTTCCTTCATCTGCATAGCTTACAATTCCTCCTATATATTCGTTACCTATTATTGTTGCTTTATTATAACAACCACTTATTTTTAGTCTAGAATATGCTCCTACAATTCCTCCTACATAATCATTACCTATTACTGTACTATCAGAAATATAACAATTTTGAATTGTTCCAGAACTTGCTCCATTACTACCTACTAATCCACCTACATAATCTCCTCCTTTAATATTACTATTAATAATTCCTAAATTCTTTATAGTTGTATTAGATGAATATTTAAAAAAACCTATTCCATTTTCTGTCGAATCTATTGTTACATTTGTAATATAGTATCCATTTCCATCAAAAACTCCAGCAAATCCAGTGATTGGTGTCCAGTTAGAGTAAGAACTTAAATCTATATTATCTGTAAGATATACTGTTGCACCTGTGTTACTTCCACTATTTACTTCATCTCTAAATGTTGCTAATTCTTCTGCTGTTCCTATGTAAATAACTTCTGTCTCTTGTTCTTTCTTATATAAGTCTTTTCCTAAAATATTTTTTATTTCATTTTTATTTAAAATTAAAATTGTACATAATAAAAAATTTATTATTAAAATAAATACTAGAAATAATTTTAACTTTATTTTTTTCATAAACTTTCTCCTGTTCTCATTATAATTTCATTTTTTATTATAAATATTTGTTGTTTTTTGTAAATACCTAATCATTAGCTATTCTATTTTTTATTTTCATATTAAGCTACGGATTTCTATACATTTTTTTTAATATATCTTTTGTGTTACATCTTATTCTCATAATTTCTTCTTTCTTAATTATGAAAATATTTTTTGTTGTTTTTTTGACAATTTTTAAGGGGCTACATATCATGTAACCCCTTATTTAACTTTTATTTAGTTATTTTTCTACACTTCTATTTGCTATTTCTATAGCTTTTGTTACTATATTTCCACAAGTTTTAGATGGAACGTTAGCCCAGCTACCACCATCTTTTTTTACTTGTTCATATACACCTAATTCTTTTGCTATCTCTTCTCTTAGATTTTCGGAAATAAGATTTGAATTTCTACTCATTTTGAAATTACCTCCTATTTTCTTAGTTTCTATTTGATAAAGATTAGTATTTTATAATCTTTAATTATAAAGATTATGTTATTATTATATGCATTTTTTCTTTTTTATTACTAGAAGTTTTATGCAAAAATTATTTTGTTAATATTCCTCCTGGTGTTTCAACTATTACTAAGATATTTTCTTCTTTTCCTGTTTCTACATTTATATATACTAAAAACTCTGTTTCTTCAACTTTCCCTTTAAATTCGTAACAAAGTATTTCTGTTTTCCATTCAGTTGGTATAATTGCTAAACCTTCACTTTCTATATTTAACTTTGAATTTAATTTTTGTTTTGCTTCTTCTATTGTTATTGTTGGTTCTTGTATTTGTCGTTCAGTATGAGAATTTAAATATCCATTTGTTTCAATTCCTAAAATCTCTCCATTATCTAGTGCTATTTTTAATTTTATCAAATCTGGATATATTGTTACATTATTTTGGGTATATGCATAATTTATTGTTATTATATTTTCTTCTGTTTGAAAATACGTTTCTTCCATACTTTCAAAACCTTTTTGTGCTAAGAAATTTTTTCCAATTTCATTTGCTTCTTCTCTACTTATATTGCTTCGATCTACATCCCTCATATAATTCATTAAAACTACTTTTCCGCCTTGTTTAGATACTGATATATTTGCTGTATTGTCGCTATTTTTTATTTTTATCGAAAAATCATATACAGGTATATTTCCATTTTCAATAAAAGCATTTAAAGTAATATCTTCTATTTTGTCTTCACCTATAAAATCTTTTGCAATTTCTTTTGCCTTTTCTTCGTCTACTTCTTCTCCTGTTAATCCTTTTTTCTCCATTTTCTCTATATGCTCCGAAAAAGCTCCATCATATATTAATCCTGCATATTCACTAAAATTATTGTCAATATTAACAAGCGTATCTAGTGAGACATTATCTACTTGCTGAGTATAATCCGTATTTTTATTTTTTGTGATATCTGTCCATGAAATTGCTCCACTGTTTAATTCTTCTAACATTTGGTTTAGGCTATCTTTTAAATCCAAACTATAATCATGTAGCATTTCTAGATTATCTAGTTCTTCCTGCGATAAATCTTCACCATTTATACTTTTTCTTGATAAAGAATAACTATATTCACTTACTTGATTTAAAAATTTAGCTGTTGTTGTTAATTCTTCTGTTGTAAGTGGTATTTGGGATAAATACGAAACTGCTATATCAGCTTGTCTCCATACTTCTGTTAAAGTTTCTGCTCCATGTATACTATCTGATGATATTGTCGCTTTAGCTAAAAAATTTTCAATATTTTGGACATATCCTACTAATTCATTAAAAGCCATATCGTATGATGTAGATACTGTCTGCTTGACTTCTTTATCTTTTTTATAGATATAATATATAGATATTCCTAATGTAATTAATAAAATCAAAATGATTCCTATAAAAAGTCTATTTTTATATTCACAACTTATTTTTTTCATTTCTCTCTCCTTGCTTGTTTTTTGTTATTTTTTTCTTTTATTAAGAAAAATATTCATTTTATATTTATTTTTTTAGAAATATGTTATAATTGTTTTGATTTTAATTTGTATAGTAATCTAGTGGAGAACATCTTCTCCACTGACATCGAAGGACTTACTGAAATTACAATTTAAGAAATGCTTTGAAGAGCGGGCAAACGAGTTTGCCCCTACAGCGTTTGCAATATATTTTTGTATATAAATATCTATTTATCATTCGAATAATAACTTAGAACTATTTTAGATTGGAGAACTTTATGAAAAAAATTTTAATTTTTTATGGTGCTTATGGTGGAGGTCATCTTGCCGCTGCAAAATCAATAAAAGAATATATAGATAATCATTATAATGATTGTGAAACAATGATTGTTGATTGTGTTGAATATATAAATAAATATTTAAATAAATTATCTACAACAGCTTATAAAGAAATGGCTAAAAAGGCTCCTTGGATTTGGAAAAAAGTATATAATAATTCTGATCATGGAGCACTTGCCAAAATTTCAGAGACTTCTAATAAATTAATGGCAAGAAAACTAAATGTTCTTCTTCAGGAATTTAGTCCTGATTTAGTAATCTCTACACATCCATTTTCTAATCAAATGTGTACAGAGCTTAAAAAAAATCATAAAATTAATTGTAAAATAGCAACAGTTTTAACTGATATGGCTCCTCATTCTCAATGGCTTGTTAATCATGAGTATATTGATTATTTCTTTGTTGCAAATCATCAAATGAAAAATAGTTTATATGATTATGGGATTGCAGAATTTAAAATATTTGTAACTGGAATTCCTTTATCTAGTAAATTTTCAGAAGATTTTGATAAAGAAAAGATATTTAATGAATTTGGATTAGATTCTTCAAAAACTACTATTTTATTTTTTGCAGGTGGAGAATTTGGACTTGGTAGAAAAAAAACTCACTTGACTTTTCGTACTTTAATTCGTCTTTTTAAAAACTTTCAAATTATTGCTATATCTGGTAGAAATGTCAAGATGAATCAAAAGTTTAAAGAAATCGTTTCTTTATATCAAGCAGAAGATAGAGTTATAGTTTTAGATTATACAAACAAAGTTCCAGAACTTATGCATATTTGTGATATGGTAATTACCAAACCTGGTCGGTTTAACTACTACAGAAGCCTTAGTTTCTGGTCTTCCTATGATAATTATAAACCCTATTCCTGGTCAAGAAGAAGAAAATGCAGAATTTTTAGTAAAAAGTAAAGTTGCTATTTGGATAAAAAAAGATGATAATATTGCTAGAAGCTTAAAAAACTTATATAGACATCCTGAACTTATTGAAAAAATGAAGTCTAACATTCCAAACTTGGCTAAACCTAATTCAACTGAAAATATATGTAAAATTTTAATTGAAATATAAGAAAGGCATTTTGTAATGATGTCAACTTAAGATGTAAATTTGATAGTGTAAATTTATTTTTAAAAATTTCTTTAAAAATTTTTTCCATTTAAAATTGCTCTATAAATAAACTGTTTTAAGTAGCTTTATATTTTAATAAATTTTAAAAAATATTTCTTCCTTTGTTTCTTTATCTTGATAAATCTTCTTTAATGTACTTGCTATATTTAATAATATTATCATATGGTGGATATGTAAATACGAAATCCATGCAACTATCTGGCACTATTTCCTTCAAATCAGTCGAATCTGCTCTTATTAATTTAAGTTCATTAAGTTGTTACTTTTAAAACTTATTCGTTCTTTTGTCATTTTAAGAGTTTCTACATTCACATCAATTCAGTATTTCTTTTCTGTTGAGTAACTTTGCTTCTATCATTGTGATTTTGCTTCCAAAAATACATCTAATACTATATCTCCTTCTTTTGTATATTTTAAATTTCTTGGGACTTGTGGGAAATAATTACAATGTCATAAATATTAAAAAAATGTAATGCAAATTTAATGATTGTATTACAGTATTTTTAATATTTATGATAAAATAAAACAAAAAGGAAGAAAATATAAAATTCCAATAAGAAAAGATAGACAATATAAAGTTCAATGGAGACCTGATAATCAAAATAGTTATAATAAACTGAAAGGTTTTTAGTATACATAATTTAAAGACCTATTATATAGGTATATTTATTATGCTTAAAAAATCAATTAGTCTAATATTGATTTTTTTATTTTGCTTTTTAGAGTTTTCTTAAA
>CAYOBB010000012.1:0-13691 GCA_964402195.1 uncultured Clostridium sp.
CTTTATTTTTTATAAAAGAGGGTTCCTATTTTAGGGTTCCCTCTTTTTTTATAATATAAACTTTTTGATAAGTATTCTAAACAAGATTATTTCAAATTTTTTAGATATTTTTTCCTCCAAAAAATAATTTTAATAAGGCTTTTCTAGAGTAAGTAGTAGTTCTGTTTGGTATAAATTCTTTAGGTTGTTTTGATGATGATTTGCAATAAAATATTATTGAAATGATTAAATAGAATATATTTGAAAAGGTCCAAACTATTGATAGTATATATAAGTAAGCTATATTAATATTTGATTTTATTTTTATTAAACACATTGCAAATCCTATAATATTTATAATTAATAAAATTAAATGACTTCTTAATAATTTTTTATTTAATTTTGTCATTTTGTTAGTACTACCGATAACCTTAGGAGATACATCAAAAACTTTTTTTGAAAATCCAAATAATTCTTTTAATACTTCACTATAAAGTAAAGGAGTTAAAATTGTTTCATATATCTTATTCCATGTAGATGAACGTCTATGTCCTTCTACTTTATCTAATGCAAATCTTTTTAGTATATAAGATGGTAGCCATAATGCAAGAAATGTTTTTAGGTTACAATCAATAATAATAATACCGAAAAATACTAAAAAGTAAAGGCGTAAGTAAGTATATAAGTCTTCTAACACCGAAGAACCAATATGATACACAAGAAAGGTATTCTAATTTTTGTCTAAATGATAAACCTTTACATGTTATAATTTTATATTTTTTTAACATTTGTACGCAACCTCTTGCCCATCTAGAACGTTGCTTTAAAAAACCATCTATATTATTTACTGAAGTTCCATATGCTTCAATGTCATTAATAGCGATACACTTATATCCTTTTGATTCAATTAACATTCCGAGTAGCAATATCTTCTGATAGTGTTCCTGTAGCAAATCCTCCTACTGCATTTAATGCTTCTCTAGAGAATAGAGTGTTAGTACCACAATAAACAGCAGAATTTGTTTTGTTTTTTGCTATTTGTAAAGTATGATAAAAGTAATCTTGTTCAAAAGGAATTGTATTGCTAAGTCCAAAACGAGATTGATAGATATCTGGATTTATAAAGCTTTGAGGCATTTGGATAAATCCTATTTTTTCTTTTTCTTCAAAAAAGTATGGTAAAGATTTTTGTAAAAAAAGTGGAGTAGGAGCCATATCAGCATCAAATGTAGCTACAAATGGTGAAGAAATTCGATTTAAAGCATGATTATAGTTTCCAGCTTTGGCATTTTTATTTACAAGTCTGGAAATATAATTAATATTCATTTGAGATGCCAATTTCTTTATAGTGGGACGATTACCATCATCACACAAATATATATGTAATTTATTTTTATCAGGGTAATTCATATTTTGGCAGGCTGTAATAGTATTTTTGAGTAAATTTTCAGGTTCATTATATGTTGCTATAAGTATATCGATATCTGGATAATCTAATATTTTAACATCAGGAGTTTTAGGAGAAGTTTTATCTACAAGTAAAATATTAAGATAATAAATAAAAAAATCAAAAGACTCCCATATTTCTATTAATAAGACTAATATAGCTGCTATAGTGGCTAATACACCTAAAGTAGTTGGTATAGTGAAAAATATTCTATAAATTATATAAATAATTGTGAGTAATAATAATAAAGTATAAAAGCTAAGTTTTGTGATTTTTTTAAGATTCATAAAAGTACCTCTTTTTTATTATATATTTTTATAAACATATTATTGAATTTGAAATACAATATTAATATTTTTGAAGAATTTGTTTTATATATTTACCAGAAGAAGATAAGTAATCATCAATATTTATTGTTGTATCTTGAGAGTTAGACACACTAGGAAAATCTGGTAGAAGTATAGCTGTAGATTCGTCTTTATTAGAGAAAGACCAGTTTATCCAGCTGATATTTCTTTCATCAAGAAAATTAATCCAATCATTGAACTCGTCTAGAAATATTTCTCCATTTCCAGTAAAATCAGAAGTGCCACATTCTGATACAAATATACATATTCCTTTATCTAAGGCATAATCAATTTCTTTTTTTAATTCATCTCCATGAGTACCTGAATAGAAATGACAAGAATATAGAATATTGTCAAATTGTAAAGGATTATCAGCTACAGTATCTAAATTTTTACACCAATTAGGAGTTCCAACAATAATCAAGGATTTTTCACTATTAGAGCGAATTGTACTAATTATTTCTTCTGCATAAGGTTTTATATAATCATCCCAAGTGACATAGTTTGCACTTGGTTCATTACAGATTTCATATATTACATTTGGACAATCAGAATATTTTTTTGACATTTCGTCAAAGAAAGATTTCGATTCTGCTTTATAAATGTTAGGGTCATTATCTGTTAGTGTATGCCAATCTATAATAGCATACATATCTAAATCTATTAGCATATCTGTTATTTCAATTACTTTTGATTTCATTTCTTCCGGATGGCTAATATATCCATCACTATTTGTATACATAGCTATTCTAAAAGTATTGATATTCCATTCATCACGCAAAGTTTTTAAGTTATCATATGTTATAACATCAGAGTACCATTGAATTCCATGACTACTAAGACCCTTCAACCTGCAATTTTCACCTTTTTCATTTAATATATTAGTATTTTCAACATGTAACCATTTATTATAAGAAACGAATGGTGTTTTTTGTTCTTCTTTTTTAGATGAAGTTAAAATTATTTTACCATTAAAGATTAAAATAAATAAACATACTAAGAATATTAAAATTATGGCTATTATCAACAATATTGTTTTTTTCATCGTAATCTCCTTTAATAAATAAAATTATATATTAATAAAAAATGAAAGTAAAGAAAATTTTATAGACTTATGAATTGATATTTTGCGTAAGGAAATTAAAAAAAAACGTATCAAAAAGAAACACAAAAGATAAGAAAATAAGATATAACCTCTGAATAGCTTATATCCCTAATTTATAAATTATTATTACAGGTAAATAATACAAAATTTAGTATTGATTTATACATAATATTAAAAAATAATTAAAGAAATTGTAGTGAGATAATAATTTGAATTTTTATGAAAATCTCGATGAGCGTAAATTTTAGGAGGAGGATTATGGGAAAGAGGAAAATGAATAATAAGGTAAAAAGAGTTATTTATATTTCTTTGAGTTTAATAGTGTCATTTATAATGATAGTCATTATAAATGTAAATCAAAATACTTCAACAATAACCGAAATTGCAAAAACAGAAGCTGAAAGACTAGATGAACAGGAAAAGCTAAAAGGAACTGTAAAAGTATTATATATTGATGAGGAGGGAAATTCATTATCAGAGGAAACTATATTAGAAGGTATAGTTGGAGAAGAATATGAGACGCAAAGAAAAGAGATTTCAGGTTATAAAACAAATGGAGAAGAGCCATTTAATAAGACGGGAACATATACAGAAACTGAAAAAATAGTTACATATACATATACGAAACTTGAAAAAGATGTTGATGTGTCTGCAGAAGATAATATTGTAACTGTACAAATTGGTAATGAAAAAATAGCAAGCCAATACAAAATGGAAATATGGACTAAGATAGAAGAAGAAAATATTTCAGGGGCAGAGATACAAGTAAATAAAGAAGATAAAGAATTAATAAAAGAAAAAACATTAAATGGATTTTTAAGAGCAGGAACAATAACGGTAGATGAAGAAGGAATAGATACTTATATAATTAAAGAAACTAAAAAAGCGAAAGGATATAAAGCAGTAGATGAGCAAATAGAAGTTAAAATTAAGAAAGTATGGAATAATGATGAAAACAGATACGAAATAGATATATCTGATAATGAAAATATAGATATAGAGCTTACTGATGATAATGTAATAAAAATAACAATGAATCATATAAAAAATGAAGATGTATTTGATTTAGAACTAGAAAAATATATAGAAAAAATAGAAATTATAAATAGTAAAGGAACAAAAGAACAAGAAGTAAATACTACAGATAAAGATAATATATTAAAAATAGAAATTCCAGCCAAAGAATTAGAAAAGACTCAGATAAAAGTAGTATATGTATTAAAAGTAACAAATAAAGGAGATATACCAGGTTATGCAAAACAAATTGCAGATGATCTTCCAGAAGGATTCGAATATATAGGTGGAGGAGCTTGGGAGGTAAATAATAATACAGCTATAACTAAAGAATTAGCTGATACAATTATAAATCCAGGTGAAAGCAAAGAAGTAAGAATAGAATTAAAATGGAACATAGCAAATGGAAGTGTTGGACAAAGAAAAAATATAGCTTCAATAATAGAGTATTATAATGAAGATGAAATAGAAGATAAAACACCTGATAATACAGATGATGCTGAATTAATAGTATCGATTAAAACAGGAGGAGATACGCTATATATTTTAGTAGTTTTAGGAACATTAATAATAATAGCAGTAATTTTAAAATTGACACAAGAAAAAAATAAATAATAAAAGGAAAGATTATGAAAAAGAAAATTAAATTTTTAATAGTTATTTTAATAATAATATTGATAAGCGTATTCTTCACTACAAGGCATATTTTTGGAGACTATTATACAGATGAATCTAATAATGGAATTAAGTGGAGTTATCAAGTATCTGATGGGGTTGCTAAACAAGTTTATATTTATAGTAATGTATATAACTTAAAAAATATAACTGAATTAAATATACCAAGCAGTATGGACGGTTATGATGTTATTAGTTTAGGAACAAATAATGCGTCAATAGTAGCCTCATCCTACAATTTAGAATATGTCAAAAATATAGAAAAAATTGTTATTCCTGATACTGTTACAGAAATAGGAGAAAATTATTTTAAAGGTTTCTCGAGTTTGAAGGAAATAAATATTTCTCAAAACTTAGAACAGATAAAATCTAATGTGTTTGCAAACACGGGACTAGAGGGAAGAATTGAGATTCCTTCTAGTGTAAAAACAATAGAAAGTGGAGCATTTTCGGGAACAGAGGTAACAGGAATAATTATTTCAGGAGATATTACTTTAAATGAAAATTCTATTCCAAATCTAACAGATATTTATTTAACTAATGGAACAGAGAAAGTAACAATAGAAAATAATTGGTTAAATCCAACTTATCATAACCCAGATTGTACGCATAATATAACAATAAATGTACCAGAAGGAATAAAGATAATAGATACTATTACAGGAAACCAAATAACAAATGGAGAGTATCCTTGCATGACAAATTTAAAATTAAAATATGAAATACAAGAAGGGTACTCATATAATAGTTTAATATCGACCATATCTAATAAAATAGTTGATTTATCTAATGAATATGAAATAGACATAACAAAAGATATAGAAATAGATATTTATAATATGAGTCAAAAAGCAGAATTAACTTTAAGACAATATATATCAAAAATAAATTATAGTAATTTAGAAGAAGTAAGAGAGCCAACTGTAAATGTAAAAAGTACAGGAATAGAGTATCTACATACTAAGCAACCAGTAGAGATTAAAGAAGGGGATATAATAACATATAATATTAGAATATATAATGAAGGACTAGAAGACGGAACTGTATTAGAAGTATCAGAGTTTTTACCAGAAGGAATTGATTTCTTAGAGAATAATAATGTAAATAAAAAATATAATTGGGTCGTATCAGAAGATGGAAGAAAGATAACTTCAGATTATTTAAAAAACTATCCTGTAAAAGGATATGTTATGTCGAATGATAATCTAAGCTACGTAGAGATACCAATTATATGTAAGGTTACCAAGAAAACTAATTCTGGAGAAGATTTAAGATTTGTAAATATAGCTGAGATATCAAGTGCAAGTATTCAAACTGATGGAATTTCTCATGGAAATATAGTAGCTGGAGTAGATTCGAATTATAAAAATGATGAAGCTATAAATTCAAATTCAAATTCATATATACAAGGAAATGAAAAAGATGATGATTTTGAAAACGTAATAGAGAAAGCTGGAATGAAAGTAGATTATGCTTTAAGAATAAAAAAGACAGATTCTGATACTAGTGAATTACTAGCAGGAGCAAAATTTGAACTATTAAATGAAGATAAAGAAAAAATAAGAGAAGCTATTACTAATGAAGAAGGTATACTTGACTTCGGAATATTATCAACATATGGAGAAGGAAAAGATTGTTATTATATAAGAGAAGTGTCTGCACCAGAAGGTTATACTGTATATGAAAAAAGTACTATAAAAGTAGATGTAACAAAGACAATAATTGATGAACAAACAGGTGAATATTCTATAAAAGTGGAATGTGATGAATTAGATTTTGAAGTAGATACTACTAGATATGAATATATACCAGTATATACAAAAGAGCAGTTAAGTAAAATTGGTAGCGGTGAAACAATTAATATTGATGGAACAAATTATATTTATAATCTAAACTCAAATTATAAATTAATGAATGATATAGACTTAGGTGAAGAAGAGTGGGTTCCAATACCTTATGAAGTAGAAGGAATAATTAATGGAGATGGACACAAGATTAGCAATTTAACAATTACAAATTCAGATGAAATGCAAATAAGTGAAATAGGTCTATTTAGAAGCTTTTCAGGAATTATAGATGGAATTACATTAGAAAATGTAAATATAGATATTCAAACAATAGCAGAAGATGCAGAAACTTTATCTGGTCACCCTTGTGTTGGTGGATTTGTCGGATTTATGAGAGAGGGGACAATAAAAAATTGTACTGTATCAGGAAATATTTCGGCAATAACAGATAATATTGGTGGATTTGTAGGCCATAGCCAAGAAGAACATATCGTAAAGTTCCAAAATTGTACTAATATGGCTAATGTAAAAGGAGGAGAAAAAACGGTTGACCTCCTAGAAACTATAGAAATAACAAGTTCAAATGTTGGCGGATTAATCGGTTGTTCACTTGGTGCATTAAGTATAACTGATTGTACTAATATGGGTGAAATAGAATGTTCTAAATATAATGCAGGTGGATTAGTTGGATATGTAAAATCAACAGATTATAATGAATCAGAAATAAATGCAGATTTTAATGAAGAGGACAAAATAATAACTATAGTTATTAAAAATAAAAGAACTTCAGGAAAATATTATATTGAATTAGAAAACGTGGATGCTAAGACATTGGGAATTATAGAAGGAGCTAAGTATGTAATATATGATAGAGACAAAAATGTAATTCCAGGATGTGAAGAGGTAGAATTAAGCGAAGGAAAGTTAAGGGTCGCAAGTATTGATATTGAAACTTTAGGAATAGATACGTACTACATAAAAGAGATTGAACCTGTTGGAGGGTATAAAAGATTAAATGACAGTATAAAAATAGAAGTTACAAGAGAATGGGATAAAGAAAATGAGTCATATACGGTAAGTGTTAATGCACATATTTTATCAGATGAAGAAGTGCAAGAGGATATTCCTTTAGAAGAGAACAATAGTGTTCCAAGTCAAACTGGTGAAATTTTTTCAAAAGTTGATTTTGAAAATGTTTCATGGAATATTAATAAAGTTGAAATATTAAATTCGGAAAATAGTGGAGAAATAGCTACTACATATATGAATGCAGGTGGATTAATAGGTACAGCTCATTGTAGTGTAACTATAGAAAACAGCAATAATACTGGGGATATATCTGCATCTGCTATAGGATATTATGGTAAAGCAGGAGGATTAATTGCTGAAGTAAAAAGACAATCAGAAAAAGATATAGCTAATATAAATAATTGTATAAATGAAGGAGATATAATAGGAAGTAAAGGAAATTATGGTTCGTCTGGAGGCTTAATAGGAGAATCTGTAATGAATACTAATATGAATGATTGCAAAAATTCAGGAAAAATTGAAGCTGGAACTAGTGCGGGAATGATTGCAAATTATAATGGTAAACTATGTATTAATAGATGTATAAATGAAGGAGAAATATTAGCTATTTCATCAACGGAAAGTGCCAATACTTATTGTATCGCTGCTGGTATTGTTGCTAAGAATAACAACGCATATTGGTATTCAGAAATGACAAAAGAAGAAAATTCAATCGTTATAAAAGATTGTATGAATTTAAGCAATATTCAAAGTTCTTGTCATATTGGAGGTATAGTAGCATATTCAACAGCTGATATTATAGATATTTCAGATTGTATTATAAAAAATTGTTCTTTAAATGGAGTTTCCAGTGATAAAGGAGGAGTAATAGGTTTTACGAGTGCGAGAACTATACAAATAAAAAATTGTAATGTTGAAAATGTAAAATTAGATCAGGAAAAGGCTAGTTACTATTATGGTTCAACGGGAGGAATTATAGGATTTGTAGGTGACTATTCTGACAATATAGAAAGCGTAGAAGTTTTAGAGTGTAATGTAATAAATTCCGAAATATATTCTATGGGTAAGGAAACAGGAGGAATAGTAGGACACATAGATGCTTCAAACACAGGTACTATACACATATATATAGATTATTGTAATGTAAGTAATAGTGAAATAGTTAATAGTGAAATCGAAAATAGCGGACGTGGCTCATCAGCAGGTATATTAGGAAGTGTGTATGGAACTGCTACGTCTGGAAGTGCTAATATAGAAATATATAATTGTGATGTTAATACATCAAAAATAGAGGCGAACAGCCAATCGGTTCAAACTAACCTTGGTTTAAATGCTGGTGGAATTACTGGAATGTTAGCTTTTATAGAAGGATTAAATGTACAAAATTGTCAAGTAGGAAATAATACTTCGATTATTTGTAATTCAAATGAAAATGATGCAAATGCTAATTGTGGAGGTATTATTTCATATGTTATGCCAAATCAAAAAAATGCAGGAAATATATATAATATTTCTGAATGTACAGTTGATGATACTAGTCTAAATACACAATCAGGAAATTTAAGTGGAATTATTGCAGGATTTTTTGATTTATATAGAAGTGATGATAATAATATAAATCTAAGTAACTGTAATGTTAGTAAAAGTAGTATATATTCAGAATCTGAATATAATTCTAATAGTATCACAGCAGGAATTATTGGATGGGCTGGAAATCCAGTGAATATAACTAATTGTAATGTAAAAGAGAATACAACTATTTATGGAAGAGGAAGAGATGTTGCTGGAATAGTTGGATTGGCATATACTGGTGCGACAATTACAGATTCTTATGTTACAGATGTAGATATTAATTCTGATGGAGGAAAATATTTAAATACATCATCAACTTGTTATGACAATGTTGCTGGAATAATTGGATATGCATATGGTACAATAAATATAACTGACTCAACAGTGAAAAGAACATCAATAAATGGTTATGTATCAAATGCGTCAGGAATAGTTGGTGCAGTAATTGGCTCAGAACAAAATATAATTGAAAATGTAATTGTTGAAGATACAAATATTGAAAATACTCTTTCTGATGCTGCAGGTATAATTGTTTATTCTGATAATGATATTAAATTAAGAAATTGTTATGTTAGAAAAAGCGAATCTAATACAGATGAAATGAATATTAAAGTAAATAATGGAACTGTAAGTGGTATGATTGGAGTAGCTAGGGCTAATATAGATATTGCTGATTGTAGTGTTAGTGATGTTAATATTATTAATGAAACTGGAGATTTGGTTTCTGGAATGATGGGTAGTATTATTTATAATAATTTAATTATGGAAAAATGTAGTGCTAATAACATTTATTTAAAAGGTGACTCTTCTCAAGCAGGAGGATTAATTGGAGCAATAATATATAAAGATCAAGTAATTGTTTCAGATTGTAATATGCAAAATATTGAAATAAATGCAAAAGGTTCTGTTTTAGGAGGAATGATTGGAATTATAATTAATGTAGATAATATGGCAATAAAAGATGTAGTTATAGGAAATCTAAATATTAATGAAGAGAACTTAGATGAAAGTGCTACTATGTCGAATTATGCTGGAGGATTAATAGGACAGATGAAGAATGTAGAAAATTCTATTATTTCTAATTGTAATGTTAATGATAGTAATATTTCTAATTCTATAGGTGCAGGAGGAATTATCGGAATTGTATGTGATAGTGCTGAACAAATGACAATAGAAAAATGTAGTATAAATAAGATAGATTTAAGTTCATCAGCAGAAGGATGTGCAGGTTTAATAGGATATATTAGTTCTGATATGTCTGTTAATGTATCTGATTGTTTAGTTGAAAATTCTACTATTACAGGTTCAGGGATGATTGGAAATGCGGGCTCAACGCCAAATGGTAGTAAAGAAATAACTATGAGTAATAACAAAGTAGAGAATGTAAAATTAATATGTAGTAATAATATTGGAGGAATGATAGGAACTGTAAGTGGAATATTAATAGTAGAGAATTCTAATATAAAAGATATATATATAAATAATAACAATCGGTGATGAAACTAATAATGTGCTAGTTAATCCTAAATTTGGTGGAGTAGCAGGATATAGCGATTCATGTGAAATTTCTTCGACGGAGGTATCAAATATTAATATATCTGCCAATATTACAAACGATAGCTATTTTGCTGGAGTAATAGGCTGTGCGGGAGATACTAAATTGAGGGACATAGTTGTAAGAGATTTAACAGTAAAGGTTGGAGAAAAATCTTCTGGTCAAATGAAATTTGCTGGAATGGTTTCTTATACTAATACAATTGATGCTGAAGAAGCTAATGCTTATAATATAAATATAGATGCAAAACCAATAGATGAAGGAAATTCTTATAGCACATATAACGGGGGAATAGTTGCAGTTTGTAATAATATAGATATTACAGAAACTATAGTAGATAGTTTACAAATTAATGTAGGTAAAACAGGATATGCCTCTGGAGGTATAGCTGGAGTATGTAAAAATAAAATTGAGAATGGTATTACTGGTAGTATTCAAGTAAAAAATATAGATATTGATGCCTCAGGTTCTATAGGAGGGATTGCAGGAATTAATATGGGAGCACCTATTTCTGATGTTAATATAGACAATTTAACTATAGACATACCAAATTACATTGATTCTAATTGCCAAGGTGCATCAGGATGTATTGGAGGAATAGTAGGTGTAGATTATGGAGGAGTTACTAATAGTACAATTAATAATATTAATATTAATACTAATTCTTATCAACTTCCATTTAATATTGGTGGAATAGTTGGAGTTGCTAATAATTCTATTAGCAATATTGAAGGATCTAAAATAAATATAAAAGACCTTGATACACCAATTAGTTGTACATATAATTATAGTAATTTTGCTGGTGGTGCAGTTGGAATTATAAATAAAACTTTATCAAATGTAAATTTAACGGATGTTGAAATAAAAATAAATAGAAATAATGGTCCATATATGCATATTGGAGGATTAGCAGGAATAGCTAAAGAAACAGTAGAATCATCAAGTATAACAAACTTGAATATGTATATTACAGACAATATGAGCGGAAATACTAATATTGGAGGAATAGCTGGTATTGCAGAGAATATAGTAACTGATTGTACAGTAAATAATCCTGTAATAGAAATTAATTCTATTAATAGTATAAATGTCGGAGGAATAGCTGGATTAGGATTAGGTTTTAAGAATAATAAAATAATAGGTGAGCAGGGAAGCTGTATTATTAATAATTCTGGATATTCACAAGTAGGTGGAATAGTAGGAACAAATTCTTCAGTTAGGTCTACTTCATTAACAGAAACTTGTACAATTGAAAACTGTAGTATAAGTAATGTTCAGATTTCAAACGAATATGGACATACAGGAGGAATAGCTCGGAGTATTTAGTATTACTATTAATAACTGTGAAGTAAGTGGAGTAACTATTAATTCATCTGGTAAGAATACTGAAAGCGTAGTTAGAACAGGGTCTGCAGGAGGAATAGTAGGAATTAACATGTCTTCAATAACATATTGTAATGTATCTAATACAACAATTAGAAATTCATTTGGTTATATAGGTGGTATAGCTGGAATATCTACTCAGGCTACGAGTTGTAATATTGATACAGTTGAAATTATACAACAAGGTGATGCAGTACAAGGATATTCAGGAGCAGCAGGAGGAATATTAGGAATTTCAGTAGGACCAGTTAATACATGTAATGTAAACAATTTAACTTTACAGAATTATAATGGATTTACAGGAGGTATATCAGGTATTGCAAATGCACCTATAACATATAGTACAGTGTATGGAAATAGTACAGTTAAAGAGACTGGAAATGTGAAGATTAATATAGGAGGAGCAATAGGTGGAATTGTAGGAAACACAAGTAGCCTAGTATCATATTGTAGTGTTACAGACTCAGAAATTGAAAATATAGATGGATATATAGGAGGAATAGCAGGTATTTCATCAAGTACGCTTCAAGGATGTGATTTGATAAAATCTAGTGTAAAAGCAACAGGCGAAAACGCATATGGATTAGGTGGAATTGTAGGACATGGTTCAAATATTAAAGGAAGAGATACAACAGTAGTAGAATGTAACGTAAATAATGCAGAATTAATTGGAGCAAATGCAGTTGGAGGAATAGCAGGAGCTGCAGTTCCTACAATAAATACTTGTAGTGTGGATGGAGATGTAGGAGAAACAGAAGAATTACAAGTAGAAGAAGAATCTACATCATCTGAAAGTTCTTATGAAATTACAGGAGAGACTCAAGGTAGAGAAAGCTTTTTAGAGGCAAGAGAAATATTATTACAAGCACAAGAAACTCAGTTATCTGACACTGAAACTACAGATGAGGCTAATATAGAAGAAGAGAAAGAACAAAATACAAGTGATGAAACTCAGTTATCTGATACTGAAACTACAGATGAGGCTAATATAGAAGAAGAGGAAGAACAAAATACAAGTAATGAAACTCAGACTAAATTTACAGAAGAAAATAATACAGAAGAACAACAAGAAGAAATAGAAAATACAGTGACAATTGAAAACAATAGTAATGAGAATTTAATAGTAGAATATGTAGACGAAACTGTTAATGAAAATAACTATGGAACAAAGATAGAAGGAAAACAATATGTAGGTGGAATTATAGGAAGAGGTGGAGTATTAATATATGACGATCAACTAGAAGTTCAAAATTATGTACCACTTCAAATTCAAAATTCTAATATAAAAGGAACTTTAATAAAAGGAACTTTAAATGCAGGAGAAGTAGTAGGAGAAGAGCCATATTATGAAACAGGAGAAACCGTTGGAAACATAATCAATGCGATATTTGAGGAATTAACATGTAAATTAATAATAAAATAAAAAAAAAGAGGGTTCAATTTTAGAATCCTCTTATATTAAAGGCACACAATTTTATAAAATAAAATTGTGTGCGAAAGACAGGGACTTTAAAGTAAATTTTTACAGACTGCTAGAGAATGTCCCTCTTTTATTTTTTAGTCTTTTTTAGAAACTTCTTCATTTATTTGTTTTAAACATTTATTACACATTAGTTTCCCGTTATATCTAATTGAAGGTTTTAATACACCACAAAATACACATCTGTTTTCATATTTATGTATGATAATATTTGAACCCTCCATTGATATTTCGACTGGATCTCTTTGAGCTATATTAAGGGAATTCCTCATTTCTATTGGTATAACAATTCTTCCTAATTCATCTACTCTTCTTACA
>CAYOBB010000013.1:0-12747 GCA_964402195.1 uncultured Clostridium sp.
TTATTATATTCATATATTTTATATAAAGATGGAATCATACTATATCTTAAAGTATTTCTATCTTCTGACATTGGATCTAATAATTTAACAATTTCAAAATCATCATTAGAAAATTTTTCAGCTTCTTTATCATTTATTAAAATATATGATAGAGTTTCGTTTAATCCCAATTCTATAGCTTTATTTCTTAAACCTCTAATAGTCTTATCATAGCTTCCAGCCTTCATTGGTAATTCTGGTAATTTACCTACAATATTATCAACTCCATAAATACGTCCAACTTCTTCTATCAAATCTTCTTTTATACTAATATCTATTCTTCTTCTAGGAACTAAAACATGAATTAAATCATCTTCTACCTTATATAAAAATCCTAGTCTTCTAAAAGTATCTAAAATATCTTCTTTTTTGATATTCATTCCTAATATATTATTTATATTAGAAAAAGTTATATCAATTTTTCTATTTGATAAATCAGATTTATCCTCTTTAACTAAACCTCCTACAATAGTTGCATCAGCATATTTCTCAAGTAAGTGGCATGCTCTATCTATCGCCATATAAGTTCTATTAGGGTCTAGTCCTTTTTCAAATCTACTACTTGCCTCACTTCTTAATATTTTTTTAGAAGTCTTTCTTATTTTTACTGAATCAAAAATTGCAGATTCTATAATGATATTTTTAGTAGAATCTTGTATTTCAGTAGTAAATCCACCCATTACGCCAGCTAATCCAATAGCTTTTTTCCCATCAGAAATAACAATATCTTCATCTGATAAAGTTCTTTCAATCTCATCTAATGTTACCAATTTTTCGCCTTCTTTAGACATTCTAACTTCCAATTTTTCATTTAAACAATCTGCATCATAAAAATGTAAAGGTTGACCAGTCTCTAACATTACATAGTTACTAATATCAACTACATTATTTATAGGTCTAATTCCAGAAGCAATTAATCTATTTTTTATAAAATTAGGACTTTCTTTAATTGTTACATTTTCTACTTTTTTTGCTAAAAAAGTAGTACAATTATCAGTATTTACTTCAATACTAAAACTATCATTAATATTTTCATTATTTTCAGTATATGATAAATCTATATCTTTAACCTCTTTATCATATATAGCTGCAATCTCATAAGCCATACCTAAAATACTTAATAAATCTCCTCTATTAGCAGTAAGTTCAAAATCAATAACACCATCATTTAATCCCATAAACTCTATAGGGTCTTTACCGACTTCAGCATCTAATGGTAACTCATGAATTCCTTCTCTATCTTTATCAGATAAAAATTTATTATCTAATCCAAGTTCTGCAATTGAACACATCATTCCATTAGATTCTACACCTCTGATATTTCCCTTTTTTATTTTGATACCTCCAGGAAGTTCTGCTCCAGCCAAAGCTACAATAACTTTTAATCCTTTTCTAACATTTGGAGCTCCACACACAATTTGTAAAACTTCATTACCTACATTTACTTTGCAAACATGTAAATGATCTGAATCTGGATGCATTTCACACTCTAAAACTTCTCCTATTACAAGTTTAGTTGCATTTATTAGTTTCTCTGCTGAATCATATTCATTTCCAGCTCTAGTCATATCATCAGCAAGAGTCTTTAAATCTACATTTATATCAACATAATCTTTAACAAAATTTGTACTTAATTTCATATTCTCATTTCCTTTCATTATGGCACTATGAATATGCCATCACACACTTTTTATATTATAGTTAGTAGGTCAGACTATCTAAAAATAAATTAATATATAGTTTTCTATACATTACTATTTATCTAGACGGTCAAATTGTTTTAAAAACCTTATATCATTTGTATACAAAAGTCTTATATCTGTGATTCCATATTTAAACATAGCCAATCTATCAAGACCAGTCCCAAAAGCAAATCCGCTATATTTTTCTGGATCATATCCATTCATTTTTAATACATTTGGATGTACCATACCAGAACCTAAAATCTCAATCCAACCAGTTTGTTTACAAAGATTACATCCCTTTCCACCACATTTAAAACAACTTACATCAACTTCATAAGATGGCTCTGTAAATGGAAAATAACTTGGTCTAAATCTAAGCTCAGATTTCTCTCCTAACATCTTTTTAACAAATACTTCTAAAGTTCCTTTCAAATCAGCCAAAGATATATTCTTATCAATAACTAATCCTTCTATTTGTCCAAATTGATGTGAATGAGTAGCATCATCATCACGTCTATAAGTCTTACCTGGACATATTATTCTAATAGGAGTCTTCTCTTCATTTTCCATCATCGTTCTTGCTTGCACAGCAGATGTCTGAGTCCTTAAAAGATATTCTGAAGTTATATAAAAACTATCTTGCATATCTCTGGCTGGATGTCCTTTTGGAAGATTCAATCTTTCAAAACAATATTCATCAGTTTCAAGTTCAGGTCCATCAACAACATCATACCCCATAGAAACAAATAAATCTTCTAACTCTTCAATAATTCTATTTACTGGATGCTTACTACCTCTTTTTATTTTTGTACTTGGAAGAGTAATGTCAATCTTTTCAGATTGCAATTTCTTATCTAATTCTATCTTCTCTAATTTCTTTTCAGCCCCTTGTATAGCATATTCGATTTCATCCTTAGCCTTATTTACTAAACTACCTACAACTGGCCTTTCTTCAGGAGATAAGCCTCCCATACCTCTTAAAATCTGAGTAAGCTCTCCCCTTTTTCCTAAATACTTTACTCTTAAATCATTTAAATCTTTCAATTCTGTAATACTTTTAATTTTCTCTAAAGCTTCATTTTTTATAAGTTCAATTTGCTCTTTCATAAAGCTCCTCCTTTTTCCTTTTAATTATTTTTCAAAATAAAAATCCACTCACCCTAAATAGGACGAATGGATTCGTGTTACCACCTAATTTTATTAATTTTAAAAATTAACCTCATTATAGTTATAACGTAACAAACGACTAAACCTACTTTAAAATTTTCAATTTAGCATCTAAAAAGCGAAATTTTAATTTAGAATATATAAATAGGCTCTCAGCTATACCTATTCTCTCTTAATATATTTTACCTAAATTTACTAAACTTTCTAATCGATTTTTTATATTAACATATTTAGTCTATCACACTTTTAATCGTTTTACAATAACTTTTTCCTAGTTTTTTCTATAAGTCCATTTATTGTTTCAATAATATTTTCATCGGTATATTTTATCTTTTTCTTTAATATATCCTCAACTTCTTTTTCATAATCAGTTATTCTCGTTTCTAAAGAATTAAATACATTTTTCTCAATCATTTTATAAGGATTTAATTTTCCCCAAAAAAATCTTGTTGCATTTTTTATTACTCTAGGACCTTTTATTTCTTTCTGCAATTCTTTATCTTTTGTTTCGATAGCAGAAAATAAATTATTTTCTTTATCTTTAATCTTATTTTTTAATAAAGTTTTTGTTCTTCTAACTTTTGTTTCACTTTTATTTATTTCTTCTTCTAAGGTATATATTTTCTCTGCAATTTCATCATCACTATTATCTAACTTTTCTTTAGCCTTAGCTTCATCTTCTTTTAACTTTATTAATAATTTATTTTGTTCTAACTGTAATAACTCTTCTTTTAGAATTTTAATATTTTCACTAAAAATATTATTATCATAATATTTTGAAATATTTATAAGAAGTTCTTTATACCTATTTAACAGTTCATCTTTCTTTTCTACAATATTAGAATATCTCTTTTTATTTTTTAATACATTTTTATTAATTGAATTAATACTAAAATCAATTGAGTTTTCTTCATTTGTTACTTTATCAGAAATAATGACTTCAGTATTTTTTATCTGCATTGCAGAAACAGAAATCACATTTACTCTTAATAAATCTAAAAGTTTTTTTATTAATTTATCTATCTTTTCATCACTATGCTCTTTTTTACTTTCTCTCATTAACACCACTCTTTTAACCAATCATCTTCTTAATCTCTTTTTTGGCTTTAGTCTTTTCCTTCTCAGTCAATTGCTGTAATTCTTCCATTTCTTCCTGAGACATATAATCTAAATTATATACTTTTTTATTAAAAGCTATTGTTCCTAATTTCATAAAAATTCCTTTCATTGTAGATTATTTAATACTTATCATCTCTTTTTTATCACCATTTGTTTTTACTCTATACACAGTATAATAATAGTAATTATTCTCTATTTTATCTACATAATACATCCATTTACCAACTATACAAATAGTTGTATATGAACCACTTAAATCAACAACTTTTGTTTCCTCATTTTTCTTTAGATTCATTTTATAAATACTACTTGTATTATCCTCAGAAGTTTTTTGATAATATAGATTTCCATCAGTTATATTATAATATCTAACAACACCATCTATTACACTACTTACATTTTCTCCATTTAAGTCCATTTTCTTTAAATTTTCATCAGATTTATCAATATAGTAAACACTATCTTCTTCAACCTGAAAAGAAGTTATATTAATAGAAGTTACATCTTCTATGTTCTCTCCATTTATAGACATTTTCTTAAGTTCATAGTCTAAACTTAAAAAATAAATTTCTTTATCTACAATTTGGAAACTAATCATTTCTTCATTGCTAAGCTGCTTTCTATCTTTTCCATTTTTTTTCATTGTTTCCAATTTATAGCCAGATCCTATGAAATAAATATTATTTCCATGAACTAGCATTTCTCCGCCAGAAGGATCTTTAGCCTCTATATCATCAACTAAAACAGTTTTATTCTTTCCATTTTTAGAAATTTTTATAATTTCTCTGTGATAATCTTGCTCATCTATTGAAACATAGTATACCCAATTTCCTGAAACATTTACTGAACGAATCAAGGATTGTTTGTCTAACATTTTTAATTTATTTCCAGACATCTCATATAATCCATTGTTATCAACATTTCCATCTTCTTCAATATTCGTGTTAAAATAATGAAAATAAACATCTCCTCCGCTTGTCGCTGCTATTCCTTTATTATTTAAATTTCCCATTGAAGTTTCTTTTTTACCTGAAAATATAAGTAAACAAATACCAGTAATTATAAGAATTAATATTATTATACTAACAACTAATAATATTATTTTCTTTTTCTTATCCATTTTTTTTATTTTATCAATCAAACTAACTATTGATTTTTTTATCTTTGAATATAAATTTAATATAGAACTCTTCATTTTTGAAAAAAAACTTTTAACTTTTTCCATAATTTACCTCTCTTTTACTTTCTCTTTTGTTAATATAATTATATCTTTAATAAAAATATTGTCAAGAAGAAAAAGGACATTTAAAGTAGATTTTATTACTGAATAATAGTTTTTCCTCTATGAAATAGCTCTAGAGCCCTTTTAATTGTACTGAACTCAAAAAATGTTCAATTTTTTTGTTCACTTCATTTAATCGAATATTACAAAATTCTAATATTCTTCAAAAGCTTACCTAATAATAAGTTAAAACTCACTTTTTCTTTATTATATACTCAGAACTCAATATAGAAATTACTGATGAAAAATTAGGAATTTAATATAATATAAAATGATATAATTCAATTAAAAAATAACTTATAAACTTTATAGTTTATATATTATTTTTTTGGTGGGAGTTGGTTACCCAAAAGTGAACTTTCAATTTCACTTAATTTGGGGACCTTCTCCTCATAATATCTATTTTGTGTAGTAAATACGATAGTTATATTATCGTCATATAAGTACACTTTATATACTAGCATATTTACTAACATTTGTCTATATCTAATATCGCTAATATCTATTTTTCTCATTTCCTTTAAGAAGAATTTGATTTGTTGTACTGTTACTTTGACAATGTTGTTTTCTTCTCTTTGTATTTGATTTTCAATTTCTTTATGTTCTTGTTCCAATTTTGCAATTTCTTCAAATATTGATTTTCTTACACTATCAATTCCACACTCTTTTATGCTATCAAATAAATTAGATTTTGATTTTTCATTTTTTCGTAATGCTTTTTCTAACATTTTTATTCTTGTTCTATCTTTTTCTTTTTCAGCAAGTTTGACAACAGTATTCGCAATTCTATCTATATTTTCATTTGTTAAGATATTCAATGCTTGTGTAACAACAAAGTTTTCAATATATTCTTTTGACACGCCCTTTCTATTACATTTTTGTTCCCAAGTTCCTTTACACCCATAATAACTATGTAATTTTCCTGTTTTAGATGTACCACTATAACCTCGCATTTTAGATTTACAATTCCCACAAAATAGTTTTTCTGTTAATATAAATGGAACTATTGCCTTTCCTCTTGATGGTGCTTTCTTATTTTCTTGTAATTTTTCTCCCACCATAGCAAATACTTCATTACTAATAATTGGTGGAATACCATTTTCGGTTTCTTTACCCTCGTAAGAATATATGCCTATGTATTTTCTATTTAGAAGTATTTTTCTAATGCTATTTTTATTGAACTCATTACCTTGAGATGTTTTCAAGTTTTTTTCATTTAAGTATCGAATTATATCAGCCATTGTTGCACCATTTGCATATTTTTCAAAAATTTCTTGAACTATTGGTGCTTTTTCTTCATCTATAACAAATTTCTTTTTGGCAATTTTTTTGTTCATAGGTCCATTTACTACTTCAACTGTTTCTAATTTTAAACCTAATGGAACACTTCCACCATTATAGTAACATTTACTAGCATTGATTTTCATCCCCCTTTTTACTTTAGTTGATAATTCCAAAGAATAATATTCTGCTTGTCCTTCTAATACTGATTCTAATAATACAGCATAAGGAGCATCCGAAACATATTCTGTAGCTGAAAAAACTCTAACATTGTTTAGCCTAAGTTGTTTCTTATATATAGCACTATCTTCTCTATTCCTAGCAAATCTATCAGTAGCATAAATTATAACACCTTGAAATTGTTTTTTTGCACTATCTTCTACCATTTGTTGGAATTGTGGTCTATTATCAGTTTTACCAGTTAAAGCTCTATCTATATATTCTCCTATAACATTAAAATTATGTCTTTCTGCAAAATCATAACATTTTTCTAATTGTCCTTCTATTGATTGTTCATTTTGCCCTCGTGAACTATATCTTGCATAGATTACTACATTCAATTTTTGTTACCCTCCTTTCTTAAAAATCTTTGTTTTGCTTTTCTTAAATAATTGTTAATTTCCGATAAATACGCATTATCAACTAATTTATCATTAGACATTATTTTTGTAGCTAAAAATTTATCTATTTTGTGTTCTAAATCTTTCTCATTTTTTATTGAATCGTTTATTACATATAGTTCTTCATTTTTTGCTTTTGCTGTGAAAAAACCACATATTGTGCTTATAATTGGAATATGAGTTTTTTCCCATTTTTCCAAATCTTCTTCATAGGCTTGTTGTGCTTTTTCAAATGCCTGTGTATATTCTTCCTGTGTCATTTTTTTTTTTACAATAGGAGTAAATCCAGTAGGACAAGGTTCTTCTTGTTCTATTAAAAAGTTAATAATCTCCATTTGTTTTTTGTTGTTTTTTATTTCTTTTAATACTCTTATTGCCTTAGGACTTAATCTTGTCTCTTTATGTATGCCATTGTTGCTTATATCATAATTGTCAACATCACTTAACCCTAATAAATAATCTGTTGGAACATTTAAGGCTATTGATATTTGCTTTAATTTTTGTAAAGGGATTTTATCTTTTGCCTTTTCATATTCTATTATTGTTTTTTTTGTTACTTTAAGTTTCTTTGCAAGTTGTTCTTGTGTTAGTCCTCTATCTCTTCTTATGTAATCAATCTTTTTTCCTATTGTATCACTTCGATTTGGTTTATCTGCTAGTATTGGTTTTGTTACTTTTTTACCCATTGTATATCTCCTTTCTATAAAATGTTACCTTATTTTTAAAAGTCACATTTTTATTATATAATAAAATTAAATAAAAGTAAATAGACTTTTACAAAATACTAATTTTAGGAGGTTTTACAATGAGTAATGAACAAGAAAAAAAAGAACTTAGACTAATGAGAAATGAATACGCAAGAAACTGGAGAAAGAAAAATCCTGAAAAGGTACAAGCCATAAATGAAAGATTTTGGACAAGAAGATTAGCAGAAAAGCAAAAACAAGAAAGGAGCGAAAACTAATGGGCATAAAAGTTCAATTAAGCACTAAACAGATAAATCAAATTGCTTCTTCTATTTCTTTAAAAGAAGTTAGCGATTATGTAAAAGCACACCAAAAAGAATATGAACAATTTTTAAAGGAAGAAGAACAGCAAAAGAGAATAGAAGAAAAAAACTTTACAAACAATAAAAATACTATATGGAACTTTTACACAGATGACACAATTTGTAAAGTAAAACTAGATAACAAGAAAACGGAGGTATAACACAATGAACGAAAAAATAAAAGTACATATAGACACAGTAGGCTATCAAGATAAACAAAGTGTAAAAAATAATGCAGGAGCAATTAAAAATCGTGTTCAATGTTCTTCACCTGTTGAAATAAGTATAGAAGATTTAACACAAGCAATAAGCAATGGAAAAAGTTTTAGTCCAGCAGTTATGAAAGGCACAAAAGCAAGTGATTTTATAGAACAACAACTATTTGCTGTTGATATAGATAACGACAAAAAAGATATACCAATTTTGCAAATACAAGATGCAGTAAATATTTGTAATAGCCATAATATACCAGTTGCATTTTACTATCATAGTTTTTCATATACTGATACAATTCCAAAGTACAGACTTGTTTTTATATTAGAAAGTCCAATAACTAATATAAATATGCGAAATACTATCGTAACAAATTTATGCTCTTTATTTGAACAAGCAGACAAAACTTGTGTAAATGCTGACAGGATTTTTTTCGGTACAAATAAAGAAGTTGTAAAATGCGACATAACATCAAAAATAAATTTCAATAAAATATTAGGACTTTTTCCACCAAAAACAGAACTTTCTACAATAGAAAAAAATTATGACAATGAATTAGAAAAATTAAAAACTGAATTTGATTTTTTTAGCTTTCTTGAAAAGAGAAATGGTCCTATATATAGTAACAATGGAAATTATGTTATGTTTGAAAATTGTGAAATATGTGGACACCATCGAGATTTAGTATATTACAAAGATACTAATACTTTCTATTGTTTCGGTCAAAATGGAAACACAGGTGGTTCAATTATTGACTATCTTATGAAAATTGATAATCTTGACTTATCACAAGCCATTGACAAATTCAAATATGAACTTTGTGGAATTAAGCAAACAAAAAGAGAAACAAGATTGATAAGTGCAAAAGACCTTTTAGCAATGGATTTAGAAAAGCCTTACATTGTAGTAAAAGATATGTTATATCAAGGACTTACTATATTAGCAGGTCCACCAAAAATTGGGAAAAGTTGGTTATGCTTGAATTTATGTATTTCTGTTGCTTCAGGACAACCCTTTCTAGGATTTGAAACAAATAAAAATGACTGTGCATATTTTGCATTGGAAGATAGTAACAACAGATTACAAGACAGAATATCAAAAGTGTTAGGCAATAAAGAAGTTCCAGAAGGCTTTTATACTTGTATATATATTGAGCCATTAAATGAAGGACTACTTGAAGAATTAGAAGAACAACTGAAACAACACCCAAATATCAAACTAATTATACTTGATACATTTCAAAAAATTAGAGGAAATCAAGGTAAAACAGAAAGTGCATATAGTTATGATTATAAAGAAGTTGGAAAATTAAAAGCATTTGCAGATAGTCATAAAATATGTATTTTAGTTATACACCATTTAAGAAAAGGCAAAGACAAATCCGACCCATTTAATCAAATAAGTGGTTCTACTGGTTTGACTGGTGCTGCTGATACTTCCATCGTATTAGAAAAAACAGACCGTACAGAAGCACAAGCCTTACTTTCAATAACTGGTAGAGATGTTGAAAGCACAGAAACACTTTTAATGTTTGACCCTATACTTTTTAAATGGGAAGTTATAGGTAATGCTAGTGATTTTGACAAACAAATAAACAAAGTCATATATGATACAAACCCTATCATAATAACAATAAAAAAACTACTAGAAGAAAACCCACAAGGACTTAAAATTAAGGCTAGTGATTTATTAAAGAAAATTCTTGAAATTACTGGAAATTATCCAAAACAAGATAAGCCTAACACTTTAAGCAGAGAAATAAATAACAACTTACAATTTCAGTTATTAGAATTTGATGGCATTCACTATGAAGAGCCAAATAAAAATGGAGGAAGTGCAGGAAGAATTATGTACTTTTCAAAGCCAAATAAAAATACATAGTATTAAAATAAAAAACCGTTACTTATAGTTACTTGTAGTTATTTCAAATTTTATATGTAACTATAAGTAACTATATTTTTATAATTATATAAGACTTTTTAAGACTTCATTAACTCTTTAACCTATTAAAAACAAGTTATTAAAGCAACAATATTTCATTGTGTAAAAGAAGTGTAAATCTTTCATTTACACTCTTTTACTTCTTTTACAAGATTAAACTAGAATTATTGAAAACGCATTATATATAAAATTATATTATTTATTTCTAAAAATTTACTAGAATTAAACCTCGTAACAACTAGAAACATAATGACAATTAGTTTTATATAAAAAATAGAAGATAGCATTTTTACTATCTTCTAATCTTCCATTTCTATATTGTCAAATACGGCATCATTAAAAAAATCTTTTAGTTTCATATTTAAGCCTTCGCATATATATTCTATCATATCAAGTCTTATTATTTTTCTTTTTCCAGCCAAAAACTTAGATAATGTTGAACGTGATATTCCAGCCATTGTGCTAAGTTTTGAAACATTGATATTTCTTTCTTCTATTAAGTTAGTAATTCTTATTCTAACTGCTTGTGATAAATCCACGTTAAAACCCCTTTTCATAGTATCTCCTATGTAAGAAATTTTAACAAAAAAGATGTTTTATGTTGTTGACAATCGCCAACTTTTATAGTATTATTTATTTGTCGAAAAATGCAAATAAAAGATAGCATTTTATTTACTATCTTTTTTGGAATCTTCTAAATTGTTCAAGGCATATTCACAAGCTTGAATAACAAATCGTGAAAATGTAACATCTTGACCTTGTATTGTTTTTTCTATGTTCTCAATTAAAGGAATTGGAAATCGTATTGTCTTGTTTTCAGTTTCTTTCTTATTAGGTTTTATTTGAAAAGCCATTTGCATTACCTCCTATACATAGGTATTGTATTGCAAAATAGAAAATAAAAAAGCATTGCAAAAAGTATTGCATATTTTTGACGTTTTTGATAAGATATAAAAAGAATAACAGAGGGGCAAAAAAATGGAAGAAATAAACAAGGACTTTAACGTTCCCTACTATATATTTGAAGAAATTGTAGAATATATTGAACTAACAGCACAAGGACATTGTAAATGTATGAAATGGGAAAACATCAAATCACTTTTAAGATTAGCAAAAAGTAATAATAGACTAACAAAAGAACAAATCAATTTTCTTATTGAAAAGTACAACAGAGAATAAAGTTTTGTATATTCAATGATTTACGAAAGACGAAAGGGGTGATTTAATGGAAAATCAAGGAAATGAGAGCAACAAACAACAATATAATAATGGTAGTGGTTTGAACAAAACCTTATATACTGGTATGAACGGAAAAAAAGTAACAGTTTGGAAGTTCATTGTAGGCATTATATTGCTTGGTGGTGGTATCTTTTTAGCAATTAGTGCTGTTTTATAATAAAGAAAGGGGAATTTTTATGAAGTATTTAAAAAGTCAAAAAGGAATTAGTTTATTAGCAATAGTAATTGTTGTAGCAATAATCATTGTAGGCATAATCATTATTAGTTCAAATAGTAAACCCGGATATGAAATGGACGTAAAAAATAAGGAAGCACTTGCTTATACTAGATTAAGACAAGCAGTAGCAAATAGCAAACTTGACGGAAGTGGCACACTTTCAAGCGAAGATTTTAATATACTTGGAAAAATGGTAAAAAATGCTGATAGTAGCAATAGTTGGTTTTCACAAGCTGGAAAATTTGCACTTTATGGAAATACTGGAGATAAAGACGGTTACGAAATAACTTGGCTATCAGATGGAACACATTGTGCAATATTTTATGCAAAAAATGAAGATAATACATACTACTTAACAAGTTATTCATACAATGTAGATGATGTAAAAGGCTATACAATTTTTGTTGGCGAATAAAAAGCAAATAGAAGATAACAATAAAATGCTATCTTCTATTATTTTTGTTGTGGCTTTATTCTTTTACTTCAAAAACTCCTAATGACTCATCATACATTCGTTCTATAAATTCTTTTGACACTTTTTTTCCATTAGAATAATATACTTCATATTCTTCTTTTGGTAATTTTAGTTTTTCATTTTTTACAACTTTTTTATCTTCCATTTTTGCCCCTTTCTGTTACTAATTACTAGAATAAAATTCTAGTTTGATATATATAATTATATTATTTTTTCCTAAAAGTTTACTAGAATTAAAACTGATAACAACTAGAAATACAAAAAGTAGGAATTTTATAATTTTTCCTACTTTTTATACCCCTAAATTATAACTTTATGTTTATTGCAAATCCACCAATAAAGCAAATAAGGTTCATATTAGGGAAATATGGCAGGGGTAGAAGGACTCGAACCCTCACAGGCGGTTTTGGAGACCGATGTG
>CAYOBB010000014.1:0-12572 GCA_964402195.1 uncultured Clostridium sp.
GAAACTTGCTTGTACCAAGTATTACAAAAAGTTCGACGAAAACTCTTTTTGGAGCCAATAGGCGGAATCGAACCGCCGACCTACGGGTTACGAATCCGTTGCTCTACCAACTGAGCTATATTGGCATTTCATTATAATATGTTAATTTTAATAATTTATAAATATATATTTAGGACACAATGTTCCTTAAGTGCACTAAATTATTATTTTTAACCTATCTTTCCGTAAACTCCGCCTCCACCTTCAATAATGGACATTTTTCCTTCTCTAGCATTCATGATATTTCTAGCAACTTTCTCCCCAGCTACTGCTTCAATATCATCAAAAGATAACTTATGCAATATATTCATTTCTGTACCAAATGTATCTAATAATTTATCTATAGTTTTTTCTCCCACTCCTGGAATAAATGTAAGAGGTATTTGATATATATATTCAGGTCTATTTTCTGGACTTTTAGTGTTGGTTTTATCTTTTATTATTTCTATCCTATCATAAACACCCATTGTAATATTTTTACTATCACAAGAATCACATTTTGTAACAGGAGCTATCCCTGGAATATTTTTATTACATACCTCGCAATATGTTCTATGATATTTTCCAAGTTTAGGGTCAAGTCCATAATTTGTAACTATTCCTCTTCCATCTTCATTTTTTAGTGCCATAACAAATTCTTTAAAACTAATATCTTGTAACTTTATTTTGTTATATTCCCTAGCTATCTTAGGAAGAGAATGAGCATCAGAATTTGTTAAAAATGTCTTATTTTCTAACTCTGATATTTTGTCAGCTAAAAAAGTATCAGAACTCAAGCCTAATTCTATAGCTATAACATCTTTATATTTCTCTTTAAAAATTCTCTCTAATCTTTTTGTACAATTTCCATAAAAACTTTTATGAGGTGTAAATACATGAGCTGGTATTAGTATTCCATTATACCTCTGTACAATATCAATAAGTTCATATGCTGATATGTCAGCTCTTTGCGAACTAAGTGTAATATTCTTTATATGTTTTTCCATCTCTTTTGAAAATCTCTTTATATCTTCTAATCTAGGAAAATAACATAAATTATGAGCACTCCCAGTTTTCCCATCTTCATTTTTTTCCGATGTTTCTATTTCGCTTCCAAGAATAATACATAAACTATCTTTATATATTATTCCTCCATCTTTTATTTCATATGCTTCTCCAGTAGCTAAAAAATTCTCAATATCTTCTATAACATATGGAGATGCACAATCTATAATTCCAGCAATATTAATTCCTTTTCTTTGAACACATTCTTTAGCAATATTGACAAAATTTAAACTTCTAGCAGCAGTTATCTTTATAGGTTTATTATTTTCGCTCCTACCAATATGTATATGCATATCTGCAAAAAACTCGTACATCTTTTACTCCTTTTTTAGTCTATATCGTCCTCTGTAAATCCTGGTAATAATGGTGCTTCTTCTAATAATTTTAATTTAGCTCTCGCCTTTCTTAATTCATCTATTAAATTTCCACCCATTCTAAGTTCTGCCTCTTTCTTTGCAAAACTCTGCTCATTTCTTTCAAATGTATTATATAATTCTCTAACAGCTCCAGGAATATCATCTCTCTTTAAACAATTCATATCCTTTTGAAATCTTGTAAGCAATCCTAATCTCAGAACTTTTATATCTTCCATAATATCAACAAATTCTTCAAAGATATTTAAATATTGATTTTCAACATTTCTTAAGTTTTTATTTTTAAGTAAATCTATTGCTTCCTCTACAGAATATGCTAGTCTATCAGATCGATGTAATAACATAGCTCCAAATTGATCTGATATTTCTAATAAATCACTTTCTTTTTCTCTTTTTTCTAGTTCATATTTTCTATTATGTCCTATACAAATATTACAAAATCTTTCTGAAAAGCCTAAAGATTGTAAGTATTTTCTATAAGCTTCATCAATTTTTTTTATTTTATTTATTTCTTCTGGAGATTCAACTTTTAAACAATCATACATGAAACTAGCAGTTATAACTAAATTTCTATCTATGTCAATCTTCATAACATCCATAAATTCTCTTAAGATTTCAGTTTTTATAATAACAGAATTATTGAAAAAAATCTTATTTTTTTTCTTTAAAAATGTAATTATTTCTATTTTCTTTATAAAATCTTTTTCACTTAAAATATACTCTGCAAAAGTCGACATTTTTATCCTCCAAACAATAAATATCCTTTTAGATTATATTTTATTTTTATTTTTTTTTCAATAACTGTAATAGAATTGTAATAGAAAACAGTTTTATTTTTATAGGTACAAGACAAAACTGGACATTTTCTAAAGTCAGAGTATCAAAATCTACTTCAAAGTTCCGTATTTATTCGTGCACCAATTTTACGTAACTATAATTTTGTGACTCGTTTTACCAAAGGCTTTATATTATAGGAAGTTCATAGAACTTTCCTATATAATTAGAGAAATCCCTCTATTTTTATTAAAATGGTACCTATAAAATAGCCACTGTATAAAATCATTCTTTTTATACTGTCTATTTTATAGGTACCATTTTAATTTAGAATACCCTTTTTATTTAATGGAAATATTACTTTTCATTTATATTATAAATTATATTCTTTTACTTTTTTATATGTATAAATAGCTGAAATTGAAGTTGCAATTATTAAAAATATAATTGTTGAAGATGAACTAAGTCCAGCTTTTGGTAATGAATCACTTGTAGATGTACTATTATTAGTTGTAGGTAAGTTAGTAGCTACATTTGTATTATTAATAGCATTATTTGTATTATTAGTATTATTAGTATTTGTATTAGTTGTACCATTACCTGTAGTATTATCACTAATTGTTCCTATTGAAGTATTTCCTTGATTAGTATTATTTCCTGTTAATGTAGTAATAGCTGGCGTATCATCTGCAAAAACTCTACTTGATACTGATATTGCAAGCATAATCATTAATACTAAAGTAATTACTTTTAAACTATTTATTTTCTTCATATTTCTACTCCTTTTTCCTTTTGTAACAATCCAATATAATTTTATTATAGCACACATATATTTTTTTTCAAGTTTTTTTTTACATTTTTTTTATTTTTTTATCATTTTTTGGTTAAAATATAAATAAGAAAGGATTTTTTATATGATAAACCCAAATTTAAGCCTATTTAGTACTAATTTAAATGATATAAATTTGTTTTTAAGTAAATTCTATTCAAAAGAAATAACTGAATTTACCGATAAAAATTGTAAATTAAATTTTGATGATCCAATAGAACTAGCCTCTATACTCTCAGCAGTTGTAGATAATAATGACAAATATAATATAGTTGCATGGATAAATTTAGATGAAGACACATATATAAAAGTTACTGAAGATAATTTAAACGAAATAATAAAATATCTATACGAAAGATATCCATACTAATTTTTCTCTAGTATAATAGTTACTGGTCCATCGTTTATCAAAGAAACTTGCATATCAGCTCCAAATTTACCTGTTTCTACTTTAAAATCAATTATTTGTTTAAGTTTATTAACAAAATATGTATATATATCATTTGCCCTGTCATACGCTGCACTTTCTGTAAAACTTGGTCTATTTCCTCTTTCACAATTTGAATATAAAGTAAATTGTGAAACTACTAACAATTCGCCTTCCACATCCTTTAAAGATAAATTCATTTTTCTATTTTCATCTTCAAATATTCTTAAATTTATTAATTTTTCTGCAAGTTCATCAGTTATTTTTTCAGTATCATTTCTCGATATTCCTATAAAAACTAACAGTCCCTTTTCTATATTTCCTATTATTTTATTTTCTATACTTACACTAGCTTCTTTAACTCTCTGAATACATAATTTCATAATAAACTATTCCACTTCGTTTTCTTCTTTTTTATCTTCTTCTGAATCACTTTCTATTACAACTTGGTTTTCCTCTATTTTTTTTTGTTCGGCTCCACAAAGTGGACAGAAAGTATTAGTATCATCTATAATCTCATTACATCCAGTGCATCTTCTTTTACCTTTAGGTAAAATTTCTTTTATTTCTACTTTTTCTTGTTCCTTTCCACATTCAGGGCAAAAAGTTACTTCAATATTAATTTCTGCTGAACAATTAGGACATATTTTTTTATTGTTTAGAATTAAGATTTCTTTTTTCTTATCTTCATTTTCTTTAAATAAAGAATCAATATAATTTCCTTTTTCTTCAATATAATCTGATATATCATTTAAATTATATCTAGATTCATATACTTTTCTTCCAATTTCACTATATTCTTTTTCTATATTTGATTTGTTTATAGAAATGTCCTTTTTTAATTTATTTTCTCTTTCTATTTTTTCTGTTGTTGCCGCTAAACTATTTTTAGTTTCACTCACCTTTTTACTAATATCATCAAAAAACCCCATTTTTTTACCTCCTTAAAATTTCATTCTTTTTTCAAATTTCTTGTCATTAATAAATTTACTGCTTCTTTTGGATTTAAATTATTAAATATTACATTATATACTGAATTAATAATAGGTACTTCTACATTATACTTTATTGCAAGTTTATATGCAACCTCTATATTATCAATACTTTCTATCGTCATACCAATTTTTTCTCTTGTTTCTTCTATTGTATTTCCTTTTCCTATTAATATTCCTGCTCTTCTATTCCTGCTATGAACACTTCCACAAGTTACAATTAAATCTCCGAGTCCTGTCAAACCATAAAAAGTATCTTTTTTTCCTCCCATCGCTACACCTAATCTAGAAATTTCTACCAAGCCTCTTGTCAATAATGCAGCAAATATATTATCTCCCAAATCTAAACCATTTATTATTCCAGCACAAAACGCAATAATATTTTTTAATGCTCCTCCTAATTCTACCCCTTTTACATCTTTAGATGTATACATTCTCATTGTATTGCTTTTAAAAATTTCTACCACTAAATTATTTAGCTCATCTTCCTCAGAAGCAATTACTAATGCTGTTGGCATATCCACTGAAACTTCTTCCGCATGACTTGGACCAGACAATACTCCAAATTTTGCATTCGGAATTTCTTCTTTTAAGACATCATCTAAAGTCATTAAAGTTTCTGATTCAAATCCCTTCGAACAAATAATAATTGGCTGATTTTCTATATATTTTTTATACTCATTTAATGTACTTCTAAAAAATTTAGATGGTGTTACATGAAATAATATATCTGAATTTTCTATAACTCTTTTATAGTCAGTAAAACATTCAACACTTTCTGGAATTTTTACATCTTTTAAAAATTTACAAACTTTTTCTTTATTAATTAGGCGACATTCTTCTTCATCGAAAGACCATACTTTTACATTACAACCGTTATTTGATAAGTATATAGCAAGTGCTGTTCCCCAGCTACCGCTTCCTATGATGCCAATATTTCTCATAAAATTCTCCTTTATTTTAAAATATTTTCCTTTCCGTCCATTAATCTTTTAATATTACTTCTATGATTAAAGCAAACTAATAATGCTAAAAGTATTCCAAATATTTTATAATCTCCTGGTACATTATAATTTTCTGTAATAAAAAAAGTTAATACTGGAAATAAAATTGCTGCAGCAATTGATCCTACAGATACTATTCTTGTTAATAACATTAATATAAGAGCAAAAACTAAACAAATTAATGCAATCTGCCAATTTATTACAAACAACACTCCTAAACTTGTAGCTACACCTTTTCCTCCTTTAAATTTAAAGAAAATAGGAAAAGTATGACCTATAACTACTGCTAGAGCAGCAATTTGAACTAATATTTCTACATGCTCAAAATTATCCATCCTTCCAATTAATTTTGCTACATAAATGGCTATAACACCTTTTAAAACATCACAAGCTAATGTTAAAGCAGCAACTCCTTTTCCAGCTGTTCTAAGTACATTAGTGCTTCCCGCATTTTTACTTCCTTTTTCTCTTATGTCAAACCCTGCAAACTTTTTTGTAAAAATAACTGAAAAACTTATACTTCCAATTAAATACGCAAGAACAGCTACTAATAAATAAATTGCCATTTTTTATACCTCCTTTTCATTTCTTTCTCTTACAATAATTCTTACAGGTGTTCCTTCTAAGCCAAAATTATTTCTTATACAATTAACTAAGTATCTTTGATATGAAAAATGAAATAACTCTTTCTTATTCACAAATATAACAAAAGTAGGTGGTTTAGTTGAAGCCTGAGTTCCATAATATATCTTTAATCTTCTTCCTTTATCTGTAGGTGGCTGAACAACAGCTATTGCTTCATTAATCACCTCATTTAAAACTGCCGTTGAAACTCTCAAAGAATTTTGGCTTGCAACATTATTAATTAATTCAAATAATTTATTTACTCTCTGTCCAGTCTTAGCTGAAATAAAAATTATAGGAGCATAACTTGCAAAAGATAATTTACTATATACATTTTTTTTATATTTTTCTAAAGTTCCGTTTTCTTTTTCAATTTCATCCCATTTATTAACAGCTATAATTATTCCTTTTCCAGTTTCATGAGCTTCACCTATAACTTTTGAATCTTGTTCTGTTATCCCCTCATTTGCATCAATCATCATTATACATACATCAGCTCTTTCAATAGCAAACTTACTTCTCATGACACTATATTTTTCAATATTTTCATTAACCTTACTTTTTCTTCTAATTCCTGCTGTATCAATAAAAACATATTTTCCAAATTCATTTTCGAATTCTGAATCTACTGCATCTCTGGTAGTTCCCGCAATATTGCTAACAATTACTCTTTCTTCTCCTAATATCTTATTAATCAAAGAAGATTTTCCAACATTCGGTTTTCCTATTATTGCAACCTTTATAATTTCTGAATCCTCTTCTGCCTCAATATTTTCAGGAAATTCATTATAAACTGCATCTAGTACATCACCAATTCCTATTGCATTAGCTGCAGAAACAGGATATGGGATTCCTAATCCTAGATTATAAAATTCATACAATTCTGCAGGAGGCTCACCAAAATTATCTGATTTATTACAAACTAATACAATCGGCTTATTAGATTTTTTAAGCATTACTGCAATTTCTTCATCAGTCGCTGTAACACCTTGTTTTATATCTGTTAAAAAGATTATTACATCAGCAAGTTCAATAGCAATATTGGCTTGAGTTCTCATTTGAGATAAAATTATATCATCTGATTTTGGCTCTATTCCTCCTGTATCTATTAATGTAAAATCTACCCCTCTCCAGTTCGAATCAGCATAAACACGATCTCTTGTAACACCTGGTGTATCTTCTACAATTGAAATCTTTTGTCCAACTATATAATTAAAAAAAGTAGACTTTCCTACATTTGGTTTTCCAATAATCGCAACTATTGGCTTTGACATAATTTCACCTCTTTTCCAAAAATATTTTATACTATTTCTTTTCAAATAGCAAGCTAAATACAAAGTTTTTTAGAGTAATTTTTTACTGTTCAGTCTATAATCCATAGAAATGCTAATATATTATTTTTCCTATACAATGAAAAAAAGACCAATTGATAACTTATATCAATTAGCCCGTTAACCAATTTCATTATTTTAATCTTCATTAACAGAAATAACTTGTTTTCCATTATAATATCCACAATTTGAACAAACTCTGTGTGGTAATACTGGTTCGTGGCAATGTGAACAAGTTCCTAAATTTTTCTCTTCTATTTTCCATGTTGATCTTTTATTTCCAGTTCTAGCTTTTGACCATCTTCTTTTTGGTTGTGCCATTTTAGATTCCCTCCTCGCTTAATTTGTATATTTATTTTTATATTAACATTTTTTAAAGTACTAAAATAGTATACTAAACTTTTCCTTTATTGTCAATACTTTTAATTTTTATTTTTTTATAATCTATATCTCTAAGTTCTACTATTTTAGCCATTAATTCTCTAGTTAGAATATCTACAAATTCTTTATCATGAACTTTATCCTTAAATCCAGAATAATCTATAGGTTCTCCAAAAGTATATATAACTTTTTTAAAAGGTTTAAACTCTCCTTGAACTCCAAAAGGAATTATAGGTGCTTTAGATCTTATAGCAATATTAACAGCTCCATTTTTTGGTTTTATACCTTTTTCTAAACCATTTCTTGTTCCTTCAGGATATATCCCTAATATTTCGTTATTCTTAAGGATTTTTAAAGATGTTTTTATTGCTTCTGTGTCTTTTTTTCCCCTTGAAACAGGAAAAACACCAAATATAGAAGCTACTAATCTGAAACCTACATTCTTAAACAATTCTTCTTTTGCCATAAATCTAATTTTTCTATTAGATGTAGCAACAAGTACTGGTGCATCTAAAGCATGTATATGATTTCCGCAAACAATTGTCGCTGAATTCTTTGGGACATTTTCTATTCCTACAATTTTTACTCTGAAAAGAATTTTAGCTATAACATAACAAATTGATTTTATGACAGTTTTGAATATCCTTTTTAGCATCTATTAATCCTCCAAGCTTCTGAATTTACTATTATATTTTCTATTTTCTCTACGACCTCATCAATTGCCATATTTGTGGTATCAACAACAATTGCATCATCTGCTTTCTTTAATGCCCCTAATGGCTTATTTCTATCATTTTCATCTCTTAATGCTATACTATTAAGTACACTTTCTATAGTGCATTTTATACCTTTTTCCACATTTTCTTTATATCTTCTTTTTGCTCTTTCCTCAAGTGTAGCATCCAAGTATATTTTTACATCAGCATTTGGAAACACATAAGTTCCAATATCTCTTCCTTCTAGAATAACATCTTTTCCCTCTGACATTTTTCTTTGCATATCAACCAGCTTTAATCTAACTCCAATAATTCCCGAAATTGGTGATACTATCTTAGTTACCTCATTATACCTAATAACACTTGTAACATCTTCACTATTTAGATAAACTTTCTCAATTCCATCTTCTTTTTTTATTTCTATATTCAAATTATCAATTTCATTAATAATTTTTTCTTCTTCTTCTATTTTTATATTTTTTCTTAAAGCCATTAAAGCAACACATCTATAAGTAGCTCCTGTATCTAAATTTAATAAATTTAACCTCTTTGCCAAAATCTGTGTAACAGTTCCCTTTCCGCTTCCAGCAGGCCCATCTACTGCAATAATCATTTTATCCTCCTATTTAAATTTCATCTTTTTCGTCAAAATGTATGTTCTTAGCAAGTATGTCAACTCTCGATACATACATTGCAGTTAAATTTTCAATTTCTCTTCTAATTTGCTTTTTTAAATCTACTAGTACTTCTAGAATATTAGCTCCATATTCTACTGATACTTCTAGATATATATTTACTCCGCCTACTTCATTATCAGTCTTATCAACTCTTATTTTCAAAACCTTGTAAATTCCATCAATTTTTGATGAAACATTTTGAACAATTCCCTTAAAAACACTATCTGATATAGTAAAATTTCCTAAATAACTAAAAGTAGGTCTTATTATAGATTTTTCTGATATATATGGAGCCTCATTTTTTCCTTTAGACTTAAATATTTGCAGAGGATCTAATAAAAAACCAGAGAAATCCTTTTTTATTTCAAAAGTAGGAACTGGTATAACATGTTTTCCTTGTGTAACCCTAATTCTTCTAGCTGTTTCCATTTCCTCTTCTGTAGCGACCTCATTAATATATACTCTCTCTGAAATTGGTGATAGTCCAAGATTTGCTGCAATCTTATCAACCATTTCATCTGAAGTACCAAGTATCAATATACTTTCAGGTTTATATTTCTTTAAAGCTACTTGTACTTCTAATTTTTTTTCTTCATTTCCAAATAAAGCATTTCTTACTGTTTCAATTTTGGTAGGTGCTTTTTTAGCTGATACCCCAGCTATTACTTCATTATCTTTAATTAATAAACCATCATCTATAATATAATTAATATTTTTATTACTAGCAACATACTGCGCCCTATAACTTTTTCCAGTACCAGATGGTCCAATAAAAGCATAAGTTTTTATCTTTAATAGTGCTTGCATAAAGTCTCCTCCATTTTACTTTAATCTACCGTAATAACAGTATCTAATGAATTATTCTCTACAACATTTGTTGTATTATTAACTCCATTCGTTACACCATTTGTAATGTTATTTTCTACATTAGAATTGTTTACTATTTCATTAGTATTATTATTCTCAGTATTATATTCCTCTACATCAGACTCATTTTCCGTCTCTTCTAATCCATCATCATCATTTATTTCTTTTTTTGTATTTTTGTCATATTTTTTCTTCAAGACATAATTCTCTTCTATTGTAACATATCTTTCATCCAAATCATAAGGTAACCAAGCAGCATCATTTTCTTTAGAATTTCTCTCTTCTTCTATAATTTTATCAGAAACATACTTTTTATAGTTTTCTTTAGAAGATGAATATTTGTGATATTGTTCATATATCTCTACTTCATTATCTTTGTCAGAAGTAGATAATATCCCTTCATAATATATACCTTTTCCTGTTTCTTCTGCTTCTTTTTTTATTTCATCTATCTTACTATATATTTCCTGCTTATATTTCTCTATTATATCATTATCTGAAAAATTATCCACTCTCATTATAACAGTACAATAATCATCTTCATAATATAACGAAAAATTTCCATTATACACTTTCATAAGTACTGGTATATTCTCTAACTGATAATAATTTTCTTTATATAGGTTTTCATCTGATTTAAATCTATTATATATAGCTATGTTTTCATAATAATTGCTCATTGGAATATCTATCACTATATTGTTAACTATTAAAGAAATATACTTTTCAGAGAAGTAAAATTTAAGATTTTCATCACTAGAATAATTATTAAGTATTCTATATACATCTTCTTCTAATTCTGAATAATCTATTCTATCCATATTACAAATACCATCTGAATCTCCGTAATAATAATTCCAAGCTAATTGTTTATAAGCAACTTCAGATATAATATTTTTTTTACCAGTATTATATGTAAATAAATCATTAAAAGAAATCTTATCTCCTGTATCCAATCTATAGTTTAAACCATCATATGCATTTTTAGTATCATTATTAGTATATACTATAAATTTTGAAATTTCTATTGATAAAACATCTGAAAAATTTGCAATACAATTTGCATATACATTAATATCTTTTATAGAAGCATCATTTATTTCAAATTGTGTATAAATATTAAATACTATATTTTTTATTTCATTATTTATTTTTTCTTCTACTACTTCATTATTTAAACCTGAAATTTGGCAATATCGTATATTAAGCTTAGAATTTTCGGATGATTCATACTCAATATTCGTTATTTCTAAATCATTAACATTATATTTATCACTTAAATTTAAGCCTCCTACTCCATCATCTACTAATTTATTCTTTGTCTCATCTTCTGTTTTATTTGATTCCTCAATTATTATTTGAGAAAAATCGCTTGTATCATGTGTATTAGTATATATAATTGCACATATAGTAATTGCTAATAGTATAACAGAAAAAACAGCTAAAAATACAATCGTTCTTTTATTTAATTGGAACATATCCTGCCTCCTTAGCAACAATTTGACCTCTGTCTGATAACATAGCATCTACTAATTTTCGAGTATTACTATCTTCTTTTTCATTTTTGTTAATTACTATATAATAAGCTGTTAAAATGGGATAATCTTCATTTTTTATAGTATCAAAATTTGGTGCTACATCATTTATTTTTAAAAGCTTAATACTATTTTCTATGTCGCTATCAATATTTTCATACATAGTAGTAGCATAATAATAGTAAGAATAACCAATAGCATTTTTATCATTATCATAATTAGAAACTAAATTTATTATTTCTGACATAGTATCAACAAGATCTTCTTTAGGAGCCTCCATTATCTCTAAATTTTTCATTACAAGAGAAAGCATTCCAGTTTGACTAGCTGAATTTTCAGGTCTCTGAAAAGCTGTTATTTTCTCGTCTTCTCCCCCTAGTTCACTCCATTTAGTTATCTTTCCAGAATAGATATTTTGTATATCTTCTAAAGAAAGACTATCAATAGGATTTTCATTATTTACGAAAAAAACAAAACCTTCTTTTACTACAGGAATAACCTCTAGTTCTACACCATTTTTTTCAGCAAGTTCTAATTCTTCTGCTGACGGCTCAGTTACCACAATTAAATCAGTTTCACCATTTATTAATTTAACATAAGCAGGATGAGTATTAGTATATTCTATATTCTCTAAATTTACATCTTCACCTACAAAATTTTTAATAAACGCATTTGTGAGAGGTTGAGTAGCCAAAGAAGCATCTACTTTAGGATATTCTTCTAAAGTAAACAAATACTCTGTAGAGACTTCAACTTGTTCTTGAATTACTATTTCATTTCCAGACATTCTTTCATATGTAAAAAAGTAATATAACCCTACACATATAGCAGCTACAAGTATCATAATAATAATAGGTATTAAAATTGGCATATTTTTTTTCATACTATCTCCTCCAATTTTAAACATTTATTAAATTATATCTTTAAAGAAAAAATTTGTAAACTATTAATATATAAT
>CAYOBB010000015.1:0-12508 GCA_964402195.1 uncultured Clostridium sp.
TAATTATGTATAATAGTCAAGAAATGAATCAGACAAAAAGAAAGATGATAAAAAAAGGTAAACAATTTGCTAGAAAGATGGGAATGATGTAAGAAACTTAAGAATAAAATAGAACATTTTTATAAGGGACACGTTGCAACGTGCCCCTACATAAGGTTAATTTACCTTGATTTGTTTCTGAAAAGTGCGTGATATATTTTCTTACTTATCGCATTCACATGGGCAAGGTGGTATTGGTTTAAAATCGCATGCGTCTAATTTAGTTCCTTTTAAACATTTTTCATCATGTTTACATTCTTCACATACTTTAACATGTTTTACATCGTTCGCCCAAATTTGTATTTCATAAAATCTATCAGGACAAAGTGGTCCGAAAACAAATTCTCCATGTTTGTCTGTGAAAGTATGAGAAACTGGTTTTCTTTCACCTTTTCCAAAGTCATGAGATACTTCAATTAATTTAATAACAGCGTCTTTTATAGGATCACCGTAACGGTTTTTTAATACACCATAAATAACATTTCTGTTATCTTCAGGTACAATAACTTCTAAGTCAAATTGTTTTCCTTTTTCAATAAAACCATCTACATTAACTACTGGACATATATCTTTATCAATTTCCATAAATAAAAACTCCTTTATTTTTTTTTCGCTTTGTAAGCTTAATATATAATATGTCTTTTTTTATAAAAAGTGATGGAAATACTTGATTTTTGAATAATTTCTATAAAAAAGCCAATAATATAAATTATTATAATAGGAGAAGAAAATGTCTTTTATAGGAATAATTACAAATAAATCTAATAAAATAGATTTAGAAAACAAATTAAAGAATATTATTAATTCTAGTAATAATATTATTACATTAAAGGCTGAGAATGTTAGTAATATAAAGAATATTAAATTTGATACTGTAATTATTAATTATGAATTATATTATAATGAAGAAATAAGAAATTTATTAAAAAATACAAAAAATATTTTAATGAATGCAGATATTAAAATTGATTTGAAACTTTTTGATAATTTAAATGCATATGTTATAACATATGGTTTTAATAAAAAGTCTACAATTACTGTTATAAGTGTTGAGCAAGATGAAATAATATTAGATATTCAAAGAGATATTAATAATATAAATAATAAAAATATTGAGAGTAAAGAGATAAAAATAAATAGTGAGTACGATAAAAAGTATTTTTATGAAGAGATTGTATGCAAAATTATGGAAATTTTATATGGATAAAATTAACTTTTTATGTAGACAAAGTAAGAAAATTGTGTTATAATTAATTTGTTTCAAATGAAATTTATTATTTACTTAAAGGATAAAAAATACTTTAGATAAATTAAGGAGGAAAGAATAGTGGTTACAAATGTTTTAGAAAATAACCATCTTGTATTAGTTGGAAAGGTTACTAAAGAAAAGAAATATAGTCATGAAATATATGGAGAGAAATTTTACATATTTGATTTAGAGGTGAAAAGATTAAGTACGGCTGTAGATATTATACCAGTTACAGTTTCTGAAAGATTACTAACAGATATTGATATAAAAGTTGGAACAAATATTGCGGTAGAAGGACAATTTAGATCTTATAATAATTATGAAAATGAGAAAAACAGATTAATTTTAACAGTATTTGCAAAAGATATTGTTAAAGTAGAAGACGAACCAGAAAATGAAGAAGTAAACAAAGATATAGTATCAAATGAGGTAGTTTTATCAGGATATGTTTGTAAGAAACCAATATATCGTCAAACTCCTTTTAATAGAGAAATAGCTGATGTATTATTAGCTGTAAATCGTTCTTATAATAAAAGTGATTATATTCCTTGTATTGCTTGGGGAAGGAACGCAAGATTTTGCCAAAATATTGAAGTTGGTACTGAAATAAAAATTGTTGGTAGAGTTCAAAGTAGGCAGTATGAGAAAAAATTTGAGGATGGAACATCAGAGACAAGAGTTGCTTATGAGGTTTCTATTTCAAGCATGGAGATTATAGAGAAAAATAATGATGAAAATCAAGTAGAAAATGTAGGATAGATTAATGAATACAAAAATACCGAAATTTTTTAGAAATTTCGGTATTTTTGTTTCATAGATTCCTATGAAAATAAACTTAAGTTAAAATAATATTGCATACGTTTTTATGTTTTGATATAATTCTTATGATATAAATGAATTTGAGAGGTATATAACAATAATGGAAAAAAACAGAATAAGATTTCATATATTAGCTATAATTTGTATTATTATATTTGGTGTTGCACTTTCACCTAAAGAGCTTCAGAATGATACATTTTATACTATTTCAATAGGTGAATATATAATGGATAATGGAATTCGGAGATTTAACTGAAGATCCGTTTTCATGGCATGATTTGAGTTATACTTTTCCTCATTGGTTATATGATACTTGTATTTATAATATATATAATTTATTTGGGATGGACGGGCTATATTTTTCTACAATAATTTTGTCTAGTATTTTAGGTATGGCAATTTATCTTATTTCAAATAAATTGTCTAAAAATCCTGTAATATCGCTTTTATTTACTATAATTGCTATGTATATTATGAAACCGTATTTGGCAGTTAGGGCTCAATTAGTTACTTTTATTTTATTTGTATTTACTATTTATTGTATTGAATCTTTCTTAGAATCAAGAAAATGGAAATATGCGATTATGTTATTAGTAATACCAATTTTGATTGCAAATTTTCATTTAGCAGTATGGCCATTTTATTTTGTTCTATTTTTGCCATATATTGCAGAGTATATTATTTCTTTAGATTTAATTAATTTAGATACGTTTATTAAGTTTAAGATATTATTAAATAAATTGTTTAATAAAAGTAATAAAGAAAGTAAAATTTTAGAACTACGAAAGAAGATAGAAGAAAATAAGATAAAGAGAGCTAAAATAAAGGAGAATCCATATAAGTTAGAAATCAAGAAAAATAATAATGTAAAATATTTAATATTAATATTTATTATAGCTATTTTTACTGGATTATTAACACCTACAGGTTATTCTACTCCTTATACGTATCTATATAAGACTTTTATAGGAAATAGTACACAGGTAATTAATGAACATTTACCTTTAACTTTGGTCGAAAGTCCTGAATTTGCTATCACATTAGTTGTATTTTTTGCTTTATTAATTTTTACAGATACAAAGATAAGGTTAAAAGATTTTCTGTTTTTTGCTGGACTTTTATATTTATCTTTAAAAACGCGAAGACAGATTTCTATGTTCGTTATTCTTTGTTATCCAATATTAATAAAATTAATATCAGATTTATTTGAAAAACATGATGTACAATTTAAAGATAAATTACTAAAAACTTTTACAAATTATTTTGGTGTTGTAATTACATTGGGATTAGTAATAACTGTAGGTATATATTTATATAAACCACAGTTAAATACCAAGTATGTTAATGAATCTGCTTATCCTGTAGAAGCATCTAAATGGATAAAGGAAAATTTAAATTTAGATGAGATTAGATTGTTTAATGAATATAACTATGGAAGTTATTTATTATATCAAGGAATTCCTGTAATGATTGATTCTAGGTGTGATTTATATACTCCTGAGTTTAATACTAAAACAGGTAATCCTGAAGATGGAAAAGATATATTTATGGATGTTCAAAATGTAGTTACTTTGTCGGTTTCTTATGAAAAGGTTTTTGAAAATTATGATATTACACATGTTATTTTATATAGAAATGCAAAATTAGCTGTAGAATTAAATAAGGATCAAGATTATAATAAAATATATCAAGATGATTATTTTGTTATCTTTGAGAGGAGATAATATATGGATGTTAAGAAATATATAATAACAGAAAATGAGACTAACCAAAGATTGGACAAGGTTGTTATATTATTAGATAATTCTTTTTCTAGAATGGCAATTCAAAGGTTGTTAGAAGAGAAAAAAATAACTGTAAATGGGAAAATAGAAAAACAGTCTTATAAAGTAAAAAAAGATGATAGAATAGAAATTATATGCGAAAAACCAAAAGATACTGATGTAAAACCAGAAGATATTCCATTAGATGTAATCTATGAAGATAATGATATTGTAGTTGTTAATAAAGAAAAAGGGATGGTTGTTCATCCTGGGGCTGGTAATGAAAATGGAACATTAGTAAATGCTATTATGGCAAGGTGTAAAGATTCTTTGTCGGGAATAGGCGGGAAGATAAGACCTGGTATTGTACATAGGATAGATAAAGATACATCTGGAGTATTAATAGTTGCTAAAAATGATAAGGCTCATATTGATATAAGTAATCAAATAAAAGAGCATTTAGTAAAAAAAACGTATGTAGCTTTAGTAAGAGGAAGATTAAAGGAAAATGAAGCTACTATTGATATGCCTATAGGGAGAAGTTCAAAAGATAGAAAGAAGATGGCTGTAGATAAAAAAGGTAAAAGAGCAGTTACCCATATAAAAGCACTAAAAAAATATGATAAATATACATTTTTAGAAGTTCAGATTGAAACTGGTAGAACTCATCAGATAAGGGTTCATTTAGCTGAGATTGGTTTTCCCATAGTTGGTGATTATACTTATTCTAATGGTAAGAATCCTTTTGGGATAGAGGGGCAAATGCTTCATGCTAAGAAACTAGAGTTTACTCATCCTTCTACAAAGGAAAAACTCTGTTTTGAGGCTCCTTTGCCAGAGTATTTTAAAGAGGTTCTTGAACAATTAGAAAAAGATAAATTGAAATATAGCTAAAATTAATTTTAAAAATTGTAGGGAAACGATTTACAATCTCTCCTTACATAGAAATAAAATTATTATAAAATAAGTAGGGGGCAGGTTTCCATGCCTGCCCGAAAGAAAGATTGAAAATTAAATCATAGAAAGAGACTTAAAGGTCAAAATGCTATCTTATGACTAGAAAGGAAAAAAATAAATTGGAAGAAATGCGATTACAAAAATTTTTAGCACAAGCTGGTATTGCTTCTAGAAGAAAATGTGAAGAATATATACAAGATGGAAAAGTAAAATTAAATGGTGCTTTGGTAACTGAGCTTGGAATAAAAATTAATCCTGAAAAGGATAAAGTGGAGTTTCAAGGGAAAATAGTTAAACTAGAAAGTGAAAAAGTCTACATATTATTAAATAAACCAATAGGATATGTTACAACTGCTGATGAACAATTTGGAAGAGATAAAGTATTAGATTTAGTTAAGGTAAAGACAAGAATAGTTCCAGTTCGGAAGATTAGATATGTATACATCAGGAGCTTTGATACTTACAAATGATGGGGATTTTGTATATCAAGTTACTCATCCGAAGCATGAAATTGAAAAGACTTATACTGTTACTGTAAAAGGTGAAGTTTCAGATGAGAAAATAAAACAATTGCGAGATGGCGTGGAAATAGAGCCAGGTGTTATTACAAGAAAAGCTAGAGTAAAAAGAATTATGGAAGATAAGGAAGCTAATAAGACGAGACTTGAGATTATAATTCATGAGGGAAAGAATAGACAAGTAAGAAAAATGTGTGAAGCTATAGGAAAAAAAGTTTTAGCTCTTCATCGTTCTAAAATTGGATTTATTGATTTGAAGAATCTCCCAATAGGAAAATGGAGATATTTAAGAAAAGAGGAAATCGATAAATTGTTAAAATAATAAAATGCCGTAGGGGCGAGCATTGCTCGTCTGCCCACAATCGAAAGTAAAGAAAAACGCCGTATGGGCAGGTTTCAATGTTTGCCTAAAAAATAAATTAACGAAAGATAAAAGGAGAAAAAATAAGATGGAAAATTTTTTAAATAAGAGATATACAAATGAAGATGGAATAAATTGGATTCAAAAACAAGCTAAACAGGGAGAAATATTAGAAGGAAAAGTAAAAAATATAAAGCCTTTTGGAGCTTTTGTAGAAGTGAATAATGGAGTTATAGGACTTCTACATATTGAAGATATATCAGTTTCTCGAATAAAATCACCTGAAGAGAGATTTTCTGTTGGACAAAATATAAAAGTTATGATAAAATCTATTGATAGAAATTTAAACAGAATTGAACTTACTCATAAAGAATTATTAGGTTCTTGGGAGGATAATATAGTAGATTATAATGAAGGTGAAAAAGTAAAAGGTATTATCAAAGAACCTGAAAGAAATAAAAATGGTATTTTTATTGAGCTAAAGCCTAATTTGGTTGGCCTTGCTGAATATAAAGAAGGATATGAGTATGGTCAAGAAGTTGAAGTTTTTATAAAGAAAATTATAAAAGACAAAAAGAAAATTAAACTTTTAATTTGTGACAACCTAAAATAATAATTTAAATAGGAGGTAAGAAAATGGTTGAAGATGAAAAAATTAAAACGACAGTGTCGCCATTTGCTATGAAAGAAGGAGAAATCAAAAATTTTGATGGAAAGGATGGATATGTTTCTATTAATCAGATTATTCACAGAATGAATATAGGTCATATAACTGAGATTCATTTTAAAATATTAGAACTTGTAAATGAATTTGAATTTATGACATCAAGACAAATTTATCAAATGCTATTACATAGAAATGTTGATATAAAATCGCAGGATAAATTAAATAATAAATTAGAACAATTAGTAAAAACTAAAATACTAACAAGATATTTTTTCTCAAATGAAGATGGAAAGTGTATTTATCGTGTATATTGCCTAGAGAAAATGGGAAAATATTTATTAAATTCTAGGAATATTGATTGTAAATGGCAACCTACAGATAATACTAAACCTGTATCTATGATGAAAAAGAGATTAGCAGGAAACCAAATTATTATAGCATATTTAAGAAAGGTAAAGGCTTTTGATTCATATACTGTAAAGCCTGTATTAACAGCTAAAAAGTTAGCAAAAGTTTTTAAGGCTAATGCTGGTGTAAAGTTAACAAAGAAAAATGTTTCTATTGATTTTATTTTTGAAGCAGTAAGAAGAGAAGAAGATTGGGAGAAGAAATTAGTTGAAAGAATGAAATTGTATCAAGATTTTTATGAAGATTTTGTTCAGTTTGATTCTGGATATGAAAAAATTCCACAATTGATAATTGTTGCAGAAGATGAGAAACATATGATTGAAATATTTAAAGAAATAGTAACTAATAAAATAGAACTTAAAAACATAAAATTATATTTTACAGATGATTTAAGCCAAAATGCTACGACATTAGATAAATCACTAATAGAATTTACAACAGATGAGAAAACTGGAAAATATAAAATGAACAGTGTAGAAGTTAAATTATTAGGATAAAAAAATATCTGCTTTAAGCAGATATTTTTTTGCCTAGTAGAAATTTTATTCAAAAAATTTTACAGAATTTTTTGAATAAACAGATATCAAACTTTGTTGATTAATTTTAATTGTCTGATACTAAGGAATATCTGGTTTTGTTTTATACGAGATTTTTTCGGGCGGGCATGGAAACCCGCCCCTACGGTTTGAAATGATTTATCAGATGTTATTTGTGATAATATGCATTTTCTGTTTTTGGTGCATATTGTTATAAAATATAGTCCTTCTTTCGAGTAATCATAGTTTTTAATTCTTAAATTTTTTCTGTTGGTAAATTAGTATTATTCATGGATAATAGTTTAACAGGTTTTTGGGTAATAATATGTCGAAATTGGTATGATTTATTATTTTTTTTGATATTAAGGCGAATATTAACACAAATTGACATAAAAAGCAAAAAGATGTATAATTATATTGACTTTCTTATTTAGGTAAAGTAGTTTTTCGGTTGTAAAATGAAGGAGGAATGAAAAATATGGGTCGGTTATTTGGAAATTCAAAAGAAAAACAAGAAAAGGTTTGCCCTCGCTGCAATGGTACAGGCAAAGAAGAAAAATATGTATTCGAAAATAATGAGCCGATAGGATATTATAATATTGAATGTTCTTATTGTAAAGGTACAGGAAAAATTAAAAAGTAAATATTAATAAGATAAGAAAGTCATTCCTTAGGAGGAGCAATTAATTTTGCTCCTTTTAAAAAATAAAATATACCTTTAAACAAAGGTATATTTTATTTTTTTGTTATTTTTTATTATTATTTAAGTTATATGTTATTGCGTTTTCGTTATCGAAAAAGTATTTCATATCTGTTGTGTTATATTTTATTGGTTCATCATCTTCAGTGAGCTCTGTATTAAATTTCTTTTTATTAAATAATCCTGTGCTTTCATTATTATCTGTTTCATGAGAAGAGGTACCATCAATATATTTTGAAAAGTTGAATTTTTTAGGATTGTGTTTTTCTTTATATTTTGACTCCAAGAAATCTAATTTTCCTTTACCAACTAAACTTTTTCCTTTTAAATCTTTAGTTTTATATATAATAGCTTTGAATTTTTGAGATTGAACTTTTCCAGCAGTGAAATTTGATTTATAGCCATAATTAATACCTGTAAGTTTTGGCTCATATTTTCCTTCTTCAGAAAGATAGGTATTACCAAATTTCCATTCTTTTTTATCTCCAAATTCTTTTTCCCACCATTCATTGTCTTCTGGTGTGTTATTACCAAATACGATTTTTGTAGTACAGTTTGCCATTATTGTTTGTCTATAATTATCTTTTCCATTAGCTCCAAATTGTGATAGGTTTTGAGCTGAGATAATTGTTCCTACACGGTATTTTCTAAATATTGTAAATATATCTTCAGTAGCTTTACACACAAATGGAGGAAATTCATCTACATATAGAAAATGAGGAATTCTAGTTTTTTCGTTTCCAGGTCTTGATATAACTGCATGTTGGAATAATAAAAGTATAAATAATCCAAATGCTTTATTAACAGCAGCTCCTACATCTCCACGTCTTGTACATATTAGAGTAATTTCACCGTTTGCTAAAGATTTATCAAAATCTATATTATTTGTTCTATTACAAAGAATGTTTCTGATTCCAGGGAATCTTAAAAGATTTTCAAGTTGTGAACTTGCAGCTTGTAGAGCTTTTTCTGTATCTTCACGTCCGCGAGAATCTGAGTAAAAGTTATTTTTAAAATATGTAAGTAGAATATTGTATTTTTCAGCTAGTTCAGGATATTTTTTTAATTTCTCACAGAATTGTTCTACTAAATCAAAGTTATTAAGCATTGTAAGTAAGTCTTCTAAGTTAGGTAACATTCCATTATGAGTTTTAGGATAAACTTCTTTTAAAAGTAGAGATAAATTTTCAATTGCTTGTGAAGTTATATTTTGCATAAATGCTTCTTCCGCTGTTACTTCATTTGTTTCATACATTCTTTTTAAGACTGCTGAGATTGCTATTGAAGTTTTTACAGGGTCTTTAAATACAAAAGGGTTTAATCCAATACTATTTAAGTTATCTGGGTCTACTACGTTATATTTAAGTCCATAGTTTTCTGCAACTTCAATTATATGAGAAACTGATTCATAATCTGGAGCTATATATGTAAGTCCTAAATTTTTGAATATTCGTTTACTTCCAGAAGAGAAGTAAATTAAATCTTTTAAATATAAGTCAAATAATTTTTCTTTATTTTGTACAATAGAAAGCATATCTAAAGAGAAGTGTTCATTCAAGTATTCATTAGAATAAGGAGTGCTTAAAGTAGCTATTCCTGTTTTTAAAGCAGTAAATCCTAATTCTTTTGATGCTTCTTGGAAAAAGAATTTCTTTTCTATATCTCTGGCTATCATTGGTTCAAAAGCCATTGTAGTTTTTCCTGAACCTGATACACCAACTATTAATGTGGATTCAAATCTTCTTTTTTCAGGTGTTTTTATTATTTTTCCTGTTTCACCATCTCTACATATAAACATTTCACATGTATAAGGTCCAGTTCCTTCTTTAGTATCGTTTAAATTAATTCCATTATAATCTCCAATAGAATCTACCATATCTTTTGTATCAAGAATTTTTTTGTATATCTCTTTAAATACAGGGATAGCTGTAACTAAAGGAATATAAAATGCTAAAGCTGTAAAGGCTGGTTTTATTAAATCTGAAAATTCTGTTACAATTCCTGTATAGTTTGGTAAGAAAAATAATAAAAGCCAACATGCTTTATTTAGCCATTGTACTAACATAGATGTTACTAAAATGTATAAAGCTATACAATATGTTACAAATAGAGAAACTTTTTTCTTATCATCAGTAGCAAATTTTGAGCCTCCTGAAAATAAGAATGCAAATACAGGACACGCTAGGGCAAATGTATACATAAATGGTCCCCAATAGTCTACTGACATGCCAGAGAAACACATAAATAATATTTCTACAACTCTATCTATACAAAAGTAAAATGAAAACAGAGTAAGTAGGTATGTAAAAAATGTATTTCTGTCTGTTTTTAGTATTTTTAAAAATTTATCTATATATTTTAATATGAAGTTACCTATTACTTTCAAAATATCCCACCACTTTCTAATATAAATATACATATATATTATCCTATAAAAACGTGAAAAAAACAATACTTTTTACGAAAAAATGTGACAAAAATTATTCTAAAATAAAAAGTAGGACATATGATAAATTAAATATTTATAAAAACACTTGAAAATTATTATTATAAAAAATATAATACGTACATATATGTAATTAAAAGGAGAAAATTAAACAAAGATGAATTCAAAAGTTAAAAAGAAAAATATAAGTAAAGAATCATTTATGCAAGGAATTTTAGCTCTTATTTTTTCTCAAGTTTTAATAAAAATATTAGGATTATTATATAGTTTATATTTAACTAATAGAGAAGGATTTAGAGATGCTGGAAATGCAATATATATGGCTGGATACCAGATATATGCCTTGCTTCTTGCACTTTCTTCTATAGGTGTTCCTAATGCAATTTCAAAATTAATTTCAGAAAGACTTGCTATTGGTGATAATAGGGGAGCACATCGTATATTTAAAATAGCTTTTGCTACATTCGCTGTTATTGGTCTAGGAGGAACTTTATTTCTTTTCTTTGGAGCAAAACTAATTGCAAATGATTGGCTTCAAATTCCAGAAGCAGAATATACTTTAATGGTTTTATCACCAGCAATATTTTTTGTTTCTGTATCTTCAGTTCTTAGAGGATATTTTAACGGAAGGGAAAAAATGTCAGCAACTGCTAATTCACAAACATTTGAACAATTATTAAAGACAGTTCTTACTATAGCTTTAGTAGAGGTAGCTGCAATTGTAACTTCTACTAATACAGCTTTAATGGCTGCTGCAGCAACTATTGCAACTAGTTTAGCAACTTTATTTAGTTTTGTGTATTTATTTAGATATTATAAAATTGCTATAAAAGATGTTGAGTTAACAAATAAAGACGGAGTTCAGACAGAAAGAGGTAGTGTAAAAAGTATTATAAAGAAGATTTTAGCTGTTTCAATTCCTATTTCAATAACTTCGCTTTTATCATCTGTAAATAAAAATGTAGATTCTTTTACTGTTGTTCGTTTTTTAAAGCCTATGATAGGGGAGACTGCTGCTAAAGCTAAATATGGAATATTAAGTGCTAAAGTAGATATTTTAACTTCAATGCCTCTTGCTTTTAATGTAGCTTTTGCTACAGCTTTAGTTCCTGCAATAGCTGGAGCTATTGCTAAAAAAGATATGGAGACTGTAAATAAAAGATTATCTTTTTCTTTACTTCTTACTATTTTAATAGGACTTCCTTGTACAGTAGGTATGTGTATATTTTCAGATGGAATTTTAAAGCTATTATTTCCAAATGCTAGTGATGGTGGAGTTTTACTTGCAATTTCTGCACTTACTATAATATTTACTGCACTTGCTCAAACGATTAATGGTGCACTTCAAGGACTTGGAAAAGTAAAAGCACCAGCGATAGCCTTAGGAATAGGTGTGTTAGTGAAAATTATAGCCAATATAATCTTAATACCTATGGATATATTTATGGAAAATGGTGCTGCAATAGGTTCTGTACTATGTCATTTAGCTTCATTTATTATTGTATATATTGTACTTAAGAAAACTATAAAATTAGAATTTACTCTTACTTCTCTTATGTTTAAACCAATTATCGTGACAATTTTTATGGGAGTAATTTCATATGCTGCATATATGTTAATGATTAATTTTATATCTGTAAGGATTGCAACTTTAATTTCAATTATAATTGCTATAGTTGTATATGTGCTTCTTGTAATTATATTTAGAATTTTTTCAAAAGAAGAGATAGAAATGCTTCCAAAAGGAGATAAAATATATAGTTTTTTGAAAAAAATTAAGATATATGCATAAATTTGAACACCTTGAAAATACTGGAGTATAGAGAACAGAAACCTTAAAAGCTTAGAAAAACAAGAAAAAAATAAAAAAAAGAAGGATTTTAGCTAAATTTGGCGAATATTCTTAATGTAGATGTAACAATCTACATAAAAAATATAACAAAATCTATTAGGAGGTAAAGAAATGAACAAAGCTGAATTAATCGCAGCAGTAGCTGCACAAACAGGAGAAACAAAGAAAGCTGCAGAAGCATCAATCAATGCAT
>CAYOBB010000016.1:0-6282 GCA_964402195.1 uncultured Clostridium sp.
ATGTATGATTCTAATAGATAAAGATAGGGCTGTTGTAGAAAATATAGAGGATTATGTGATAAGACCAAAAAGTGGAGGAAAATTGAAAAATGTAACAATCCAAGACGATTATGATGTATCGGATGAAGCATTTTTTGTAAAAAATGTTGAACAATTTAAAGAATTATTTTCTAATTATACAAATATAACAGATAATGCACAAGCATTTATAGATATGCAAGAAAAATATGGGGTAAATGCAGTATTTTGTGCATGTGCGACAATAGTAGAATCATCAGGTGGAACGAATTGGGCAGCAATTCCGTCTTCTACATATAACTGGCTTAGTATATCAGGATCTTATAACGGAAGCTCTGTATATACAAATAGAGAATGGAGAAATTATCCAAGTTTTGCAGCTTGTGTAGATGATTTTGGAGATTTAATAAAAAATGCACCATATTATTATAAAAATAATAAAAAAACAGTATCAGAGATAGCAACAAGTTATTGTGGAACTGCTTGGGGAGAAAGTGTAAATCAATTTATGACAGATGCATATGAAAAAATAAATGAAAGTAATAATTAGGGGGAGTATTGTGAAGTTAAAGAAAAAAAGAATTATAATATTATTAATTATAATTATTAATCTTATTATTATGTTTTATATGAATTTAAAACATAATAATTCTGATAAACAGCCCAATAATACTACTGAGGTAAATATAAATTCTGATGAATATATTCCAGAAGAAACAAAAAATAAATATTTATCAAATAAAAAAATAATTCCTCAAAATTTTAATTTTTTTATAAGAGAATATGTTGGTGAAATTGAAGAAGAGTCTATTTATAGTGATATTTATACTATAGTATATGAAGTCATACCTAAAATATATAATGACACGGAAGGATTTAATTCAGAAAATATAAAAGACTATTATTTAAATAATACTAATTATTTTAAAGAGAAAAGTGGAATCGAAGATGTAGAGACTTTCGAAAGATTTGTTAATCATATTCAATCTGGCAAATGTCAAATTGGAGATTTTGTAAAATGTATATTTAATATTAGCGAAATGAATAATGATGGAGAGTATACTAATTTAGGATTAGAAGTTGTTTATAAAGAATATACATTATATTGTAATATAAGTATATGCAATACTGTAGATAGCAGTAAAGCTCAAATAAAAATTACACTTAAGGAATAATTAGGAGAAGATATGAAAAAGAAAAAAAAGAACAAAAAAATTATTTTAATATTAGTAATACTTTTTATAATATTTCTAATATCTATAGGAGTTATACTAAATAAAAAAGAAGAACCTCAGATTAGCTCAGAAATAAATACAAACTTTCAAAGTATAGAAGATATAATTAAATTCTATGAATGTGAGTATAAAGGTCAAAAGAAGTCAGATACAGAGGGGTATGACTTAGATATATATGTAGGATTTAAATATGATTTGTTTGAAGAAAATGAATCTAAAGAAAGTTTCTTCAAAATGCTAATAGAAAATATAGTAGTATTTGATAATTTCGAAAGTATTAGATTAATAGATAATGAAAAAAATATTACGATTGAAGTACAATGTGACAAAAGTTCAAAATCTATTATTGCGATATATTATAATGGAGATTCAGAATATTTTAAAAAAGAAATCTCGAAGAGATCTTATGATAATGCTTTAGAAATTGAAACAATAAACCCTATTATAAATTCAGAGATTTTAAATAAATGTATAGATGAAAATTGGATATCAAAAAACATCGAGTTTGGTACACAAGAATCTACTTTTGATAAATATAGTATTTATTTTGATGAGGGGTACAAGGTAAGAACAGTTCAAAAAAAAGTACATAACTTAGTGTTTACAGATAAATATAAAGATGAAATTATAGGTGGAGTAAAAGTAGGAGAAGAATTTTCTGAAATAGAAAATAAACTTGGAAAAGGATTGGGAAATGTAAATGAAAGTTTATTATTATATAAAACAAAAGACTTTTACATAGTGTTTTCTAATAAAGAAGTTTCAGTATATCCTATAATGTCATATGAAACAGAAGAATTTGAAGCATTAATTGATGAATATAATAATAACAAAGATATTATAAATTTTATGGACAAGTTAACAGACTTATGGCCAGATTATGATAAATATGAATATGATACAAATTATTTAGATATACTTTATACTTTAAAAGGAGTAAGAATTACTTATAATATAGATGGTAAAAATGGGATAAGGCTGTATGAGAATTATACAGGAGATTATAAAAAAGATAAAGTAGAGTATGAAGAATTAATATATCAGTTAGATAAAAGTTTAATATTAGACCAAGAAGAAATAAGACTAATGCAAAAACAAGATACTACTAGTATTTCTTCAGAAGAAAATATGAAATATAGTAATAGATTTTGTATACGTTTATCATTAAAATCAGATAATTTATACAATAATATAAAAATTGTTTCATTAGATGAAAACTATCCAGATAATGAATTTGATGAAAACCTAGAAATATCTAATTATTTCTGGATTGATAATTATATTTTAATATATAGCTCATACGGAAAAGGAATATATAAATATAATGCAGAAACAAGAGAAACGGAAATATTAGTAGAGGGGGATGAACCTTTTTCACTAAAGGATTTTGATAGAGAAACCAAAGTTTTAAAATATGATGAAAAAGAAATAAATATATAATAAAGAAAGGAGAATTATATGAAGAAGATTAAGAAAATTTTATATAAGATAATAATTATATATATAATTTCATATATTATCCTTTCATCTATAATTTCATCATATGGAAGAGTATATGATGAAGCTTGTGGAAAATATGTTGCAGAGTATGCTAAAGATTTTATAAATAAATATTGCCAAGGTTCAAATTCTGTATACGATGCCAGTGTTAGAAAAGCATTCTGGTCAGGAGGTTCTTTTGGAAACGGAGTATTTCATTCTTGCTGTTCAACAGGTGTTCACTACATGTTTGAAATGGCTTTAGGAGTCGATAATTTAACAGAATTAGGATATGATCCATATTGTCCTACAGCTGTAGACAACATGAGTAATAGTGAAAACTGGATTTCAGTTGATGCTGAAGATTTACAAGCAGGGGATATCTTAATAACTAAAGCAGGAGGAGGACATACAGAAATGTATGCCGGAAATGGAGAAAGAGTTAACTTTGGTAATGGTAGTGCATCTGGTGGTAATGGAGTAGTATATTCAGCAACTGGATTATCAGGGTTTGACCATGCATTTAGATTAAAAGGTGTAGACGTTACACCTAATGGAAAAGTTTCTGGAGGAGGAAGTAGAGAGTCAAATGAAGAACAAAGTATATATGGTTCTAATGGATTTATTTTTCAAGGTGTACCTGAATCATCAGGATATAAAAAATCATCTACATTTGGAAATTTTTTAGTAGAATTACTTAAAGAAATTGCAGATTGGCTAATTGGTCTACTTACTTATTTATTAAGAATAGTAATTGTCGGATGGACATCAATAGTAGAAAACTTAATAAGTACAACATTTAATACTGTAACAGGAATAAAAAATATTGATGAAACAGAGAGCGAAGAAACACAAACAAATACAGAAGAAACATCAGAAGATACACAAGAAGACGAAAACGTACAAGAAGGAATTGAAGGATTAGCAACATCGCAAGATCCAATAATTATTGAGAAATCTTACAGAGATGCTAAAGCAACAATAACTGTAGAAAATATGGTCTATAATAAAGTACCATTTTTAGATATAAATTTCTTCAATTATCAAGAAGCTTCAGGAGTAGAAATAGAAGAAGGAACTATTATCTATATAATAAGAGAAAATATAGCCATTTGGTATTATATTTTAAGAATAGTATCATTAGCTGTAATGCTAATAATTCTAATATATTTAGGTATTAGAATAGCATTATCAGGAATAGCAGAACAAAAAGCAGCTTATAAGAGAATGATAATCGATTGGATTTTAGGATTTGCATTATTATTTCTAATGCATTACATAATGTTTATAGTAGTTCAATTAAATGATAACTTTGTGAGTATGATAGCTCCTTCAGAAGAAGATGTAAGACAATATGGACTGTATGAAACAGTAAGATCAAAGGCATACGAGATAAAAGCCTCAACAGGCTGGGCTGGAACGATAATGTATATAGTATTAGTATATTATTCTATAAGATTTATGTTTATATATTTAAAAAGACTTTTACATATTATAGTGTTAACAGTTTTATCACCTATAGTTGCCATAGGAAATGCTGTAGAGAAAATTAATAAAAAAGGCAAGTCAAAGGGTGATATATATGGTAATTGGCTAAAAGATTATATATATACTGTTGCAATGCAATCTATACATGCGATTATATACACCATATTCATAACAACAATATTAGAAATAATGGAACAATCACTGACTGGAATTTTAATATCATTTGTATTTTTGAATTTCATGTTAAAGGCAGATAAAATTATGCGCAAGATTGTAATGGGAGGAGAACCAAATGATGTTGGAGACATGATGAAAAATATATTACCAAATATTTTAACAAAAGGAATAATGGCTTCAGCTATAGGAAAAGGGTATAAGAAATATCTAGGAGCAACTTTAGGAAAAGCAACAAAAAAGATAGCAGGAGGAGTAGCAAATTTATCTCTAGATACAATTGATAAGAATGTATTTTTAAATTCAGAACAATATAAGAATCTAACAAAAGGAAAAACTGAAAAAGAAAAAGAAAAAATTTATGAAAAGTACAAAGAAAATAGGAATGAAACAATAGTAAAAGCTATTGGTGAAACAAAAAATGCAATGACAGCAGTTGCTGGGATTGTGATGTCAGTACCAATGATGGTTGTAGATCCTCAAATGGGTATCATTGGATTAGGTAAATCTGTTTCTAAAATGCAAAAGTTTAATCTAAATATACGAGAGATAAAAGGTTTTAATAGAGTAAGTAAATCTCATAAATATACAACTAATTCTAAAAACTTAAGTAGAAGAGTACAATTAGAGAGACATTTTAAATGGAATGGAATAAAGTATAAAATAGAAAACAAAGAAATGTTTATATTAGATATAAATGGAAAATGGAGAAAAGTCGAAAGTTATAAAAAAGTAAATAACTTTAGAGATGCTAATATAAAAAGAAATGAAAAGATAGAATTCTTTGACGAAAATGGAACTATAATAGAAGAAGTTAGAAATAAAGTGAAAAACAAAATAGCTATATATGAAAACCTTAACGGATTTATGATAGCAGAAGATTTAATAGATATGGCCAAAATACTTCAAGGAGGGGTAGACGGATGGAAAGAAAAAGCAGAAGTTTTAAATAAAGCAGTAATAGTAGAAGATAAGATGGTTAATACATATCAAGAAGCTATAGACAACCATTTTGGTACAATGAATTGGAAATTTGGAGAATCTACAGATAGTGCTTCAGCAAATAAAGAATTCCAAAAAGTATTAAAATCTAAACAGATTAATCAATTCAATGAAACTGTTAAGAAATTAAATAATCCAATAGAATTTTCTAATATAAAACAAGCAGTAGAAAATTACAAAGATAGTTCTGAAGAAGTAAAAACAAGACTAAATAAAGGAATTGTAGAAAACGTTGATTATATGAAAATAGCTAAAGAAATAAATAATATTTTAGAAGCAAAGGGAGAAGATGTGAGAGTAGTAGAAGATATTTTCTCTGAAAATGTAGAATTAGCAGTAGAAGCTATTTCCTCTGAAAATGTAAAATTAGCAGTAGAAGCAACTAAAGATATTAACAAAACTAAAAGGAAAACAAGTTCAAGTACAAAAGATCCATTTACAGATGAAAATAGAAATGCACCAAAACCAAATGAAGGAAAAGATGAAGGAAAAGATGAAAAAAATAGTAACCAAACTTTAGCATTTGGAGATAATGTTGATACAATAAGTACAGACCAATTGATAGATATTATAAGAAAAGAAACTATAAATCCAGAAGTAAAAGAAGTTGCAGGAGCAAATGAAAACCATTTTAAGGTAGCACAAATATTAAATGAAATGAATGAAATAAACAAAGAATCACAAAAAGTAAATAAGAAAAAGATATGGAAAATGGATACAGTATTAAATAAACTGAAGGAATACTATCTTTCAGAAGAAACTGAAACAGAACCTGTATAATCAAATTTAAAATATGATAAATATGCTTTATACAGTATGCAGGGGTCAGGATAATTTTATCAATTACTATAAAATTATAATACTTCTTCAAAGGCTCACCTGAAAA
>CAYOBB010000016.1:6382-12217 GCA_964402195.1 uncultured Clostridium sp.
AGATAATAGAAAGAATCTTTTCTTTCTATTTTTTCTGTTATTAAAATATCAGAAGAAAAGAGAAGTTCATTATTAATATAAACAGAAATTTTCCCAATAGAGGTATTTTTATCAATAGGAGCTTCTAATGAATCCTTACTTTCTAAAGTAACAAGAATATTTTCTAAATCATCGTTTTTTAAAGGATAAGATTTATATTTAATTTCAGACAAATCAGTATTAACTAAGCTTTCATTTGTAGCTTTATATATTGAAATATTAGGTTTAATGTATTTTTCCCAGTATTCATATTTTTCATTAATTTTAGATTCTAAATTTACTAGAGTAAAATTGTCAAAACAATAATTAATAAGTTTGACTGAATCTTGAGTTCTTATATTTTTAGTATCGGCACCAAGAACAATAGTAATAATATCTAAACCATTATTTCTATTTGTTGCTGTAACTAAACATCTTCCAGCATTTCCTGTAAAACCAGTTTTAACACCATATACACCTGAAAGGTTTCCTAGAAGTTCATTAGTATTAGAAATGTTTTTAGGAGAACCATTAATAGTAACAGTATAATCGTGTGTACCAACTATTTTACAAAAATTTTCATTGTTAAGAGCATAATCTGTTAAAACAGCAAGTTCATAAGCTGTTGTATAGTGTTCAGGGTCATCTAAACCATGAGGAGTAACGAAGTGAGTAGAAGTAAGCCCTAATGAAATAGCTTTATTGTTCATTATTTCAGCAAATCCTTCTAAACTACCACCTAAGTACTCAGCTAACGCCACAGCACTATCATTTCCTGAACAAAGCATCAAACCATAAAGTAAATCATTTACACTAATTTTATCATCTGTTTTAAGACCCAATCTAGAGCCACCAGTTAAAGCAGCTTTTTTAGAAACAGTAACAGTATCTTTAAGATTACAATTCTCTAATATTAAAATAGAAGTCATAATTTTGGTAGTAGACGCCATGGCACATTTTTCATCAATATTTTTCTCATAAATGACAGTTTTAGAATTTCTTTCGAAAACTATCGCTCGTCTAGAGTAAATATCAGGCTCTTCTTCTGGAGTTGTGCTTGTAGAAACGTCAACTCCAGAAAAATCGGATTCTTCCTGAATATCGTCACAAAAACTAGTTGTAAAAAACAATAAATTAATTAATAAAAAAACAAAAAATATTTTAAAATATTTCATAAGACAAACCTCTATTTACAAATAAATCTTAATTAATATTATAAAATAACTAGTAAATTATTCCGAAAATAAAAATTTAATCAAAATGTAATATAATTATAATATTAGCTAAAAGCAAGATAACTCTAAGATTGTAAAAAAATATCAAAAAAAATGGAAAATTGCGGTCGTTGACAAAAAATATATTAAATATAAAATATAATTAAGTAATTGAATGTAAAGGGAGTATTGTGTATACTTACAAATAAGAAAATAGATACAAACCAATGAAGAGAGGAAAAAATATGAAGTCAAAAATCTTTAAAAAAATATCTGCTATTTTTATAATAATTGCATTAATAATTCAAAGTATGTCACAAGTTTTAGCAGTAACTTTATCACATGATGAAGGGACAGAGGTAACTTTAGGAATTTCTATATTAGGAAAAGATGGATGGGGATATGAAGTAGCAGGAAGAATAGCATATAGAACATACGTAAATTCTAATGGAAGTAAAGATTATAGTAATGCTATATACTGTTTAAATATGAATTATAAGTTTCCAACAGAAACAACAGATTCGGATACAAATACAACAGGAAATTATAAAAGTTCAGGAAGTTTTTCAAGTTCTTCTATAACAAATAAAGATAAAATACAATTAATAGCAGAAAACATGTATGTTTCAGGAACTACTGATAGGGATGAATGGATAAAAGAAGTAGTAATTCCTCTAATGAGAGAACATGATGCTGCATGGGAAGAAGATTCAGATGATTATATACTTGATAATTTCTTAAATAACACATCTAGTGAATATTATTTATATGATGATGATATCTTTTTTGCTCAACAATGTGCAATATGGCATTATACTAATGATTTTGACTGGGGTGGAGGAGCTAATATATTTTTCACTAAAACAGAAAGTAAAGATTTCCCAACTAATAATACTGATGCACAAAATACAAAAAGAGATAGTGTTTTAAGTGTTATATATGAATATTTTACATCAAATAATTTATCGTCAAATACATCATACATAACTACAACATCACTATGGGAAGCAACAAGTGGAGATAATATGCAACCACTTTTATATGTGTCTAAAGAACCAAAGATATATGATGCAGCACTTACGAAAGCTATAATAGCACATAAAAAATCAGGAGAGACATCTTATACTACAGTTTCAAATAGGGAAGATACTTCAATATTAGAGTCAGGTAATGAAAAAACTGTAACACCATATTCAGTTTCAGAAGGTGATTATTTACAATATAAAATAACAGTATATAATCAGGGAAATGAAAATATAAAAATAACAAAAATAAAAGATTACTTGCCAGATGGTTTGGAAATGGTAAGTACATCTGACAGTGAAATAAATAAAACTTATCAATGGGTATCAGGTACAGAAACTTCAGGAACAAAATATTGTATAACAGAAAAATTAAAAAATACTGTATTATATCCAAAAGAAGATGGAGCAGATTGGACATCAGAAGGAACAACGCCAAATTGTGCATCAGTAATAATAGAATGTAAAGTAACTGGAGAAACAACAGGTTCAAGTATAGATAACGTAGCGGAAATTACAGAGATGACAGATGAAAACGGAAAACAAGTTACAGATACAGATTCTACACCAGGAAATTATCCAGAAGAAAATGAAGATGATGATGATTTTGAAAGTATAATTATAGGAGGACAACTAGATTTAGTATTAAAAAAATATGTTACAACAGTAAATGGTACTTCACAAAATAGAGAATCTGAGGTAGATATAACTCCTTTAAAAAATGGAGAAGAAGATGCTACATATTCTGATAAAAAAACAAACCCAGTAACAGTATCAGTAGGAGACGTAGTAGTATATACTATTAAAGCATATAATGAAGGAACTAAAGCAGGATATGCAGGAGAAATAACTGACTATATACCAGAAGGATTAGGATATCTGCCAGAATATAAATTAAATTATGATAATAGTTGGGTAATAGATACAACAAATTCGGGAACAACTGTAAAATTAAATACTATAGAAAATGGAACAGAAAACTTAAGTTTATCAGATTTTACATACACAGGAAGTACAGTAACTGCATTAAATGATGTAAATGTAATAAAAGGAGCTGTTACTATAACAACAAGTAAATTAGCTTATACTACATCTGAAACAAATAAACTAGAAGCATTTACTTCAAGTAGTACATCACTTTCTAGTAAATCTGTACAAGTAGCTTGTATTGTAACATCAAATGAATTAGATAGTAAGACATTAGAAAATATTGCTGAAATTTCTAAGTATCAAGACGAAGAAGGAAATCAATTAACTAAAGATAGAGATTCTACTCCAAATAATAAAGTATCAACTGAAGATGATCAAGATAATGAACAATTACAATTAGGAAATAAAGAATATGATTTAGCACTTAAAAAATTTGTATCAGCAGTAGAAGGAAAAGCACTAGAAACTTCTAGAACTCCTGTAGTAGATATAACACCTTTAAATAATGGAGAAGATAATGCAAGTTATACACTAGACAAGACTCCTGTAGAAGTAAAAGTAGAGGATACCGTAACATATACAATAAGAGTGTACAATGAAGGAAGTACAGAGGCAACTGCAAAAGAAATAACAGATACTATACCAGAAGGTTTACAATTTATAGGATATGAAACAGAAGATGGAGAATTTAAGAGTGGAAATAAAACAAATTATACATATGGATGGATAATGTATGATGAAGATGGAGAAAAAACTACAGATACATCAGAAGCAGTAACAATAAAAACAACATATTTATCAAGCAAAACAATAGATGCTTTTGATGGAACTACATTAGATTATGAAGATGTAAAAGTAGAATTTAAAGTAGTATCAAAAGGTGCAGAGAAATTAAAAAATATAGCTAAAATAACAGATGATGATGGAGATGATAGAGATACAGAAGATACAGAAGACTATGATACAGTAATTCCAGAAATATATGATTTAGCACTAAAAAAATTTGTAACTGAGGTAAATGATTCTGAAATAGATGGAAGAGAACCAGTAGTATCTATAAACAAAGATGGTGAACTTGTATATGCAGATACTAAAGATCCAGTAACAATATTTAACGGGGACGTAGTTGTATATACAATAAGGGTATATAATGAAGGAACTAAAGATGCATATGCTGCTGAAATAGTAGATGATCTTCCAGAAGGAATCAAGTTTTTAACTGATAATGAAATAAATAAGGAATATGGCTGGAAGATGTATGACGAGAATGGAGAAGAAACTGATGATATAGAAGATGCTATAGAAATAAGAACAACATATCTTTCAAAAGATTCAGAAGAAGAAGAAGGAGACAATTTAATAAAGGCATTTAATCAAGAAGAAGACGTACCAACATATGAAGATGATGAAGGACAAAAAGTAAATAATCCTGACTATAGAGATATAAAAGTAGCTTTTGAAGTTGTAGAGACAAATGTTACAAATTCAGATAGAACGATTATAAATACAGCAACATTGACAGAAGTTACAGACGAAGACGGAGACCCAGTAGATGAAGAAGATGATGAAAATAACGAAGATAAAGAATATATCCAATTAAAATATTTTGATTTATCATTATTAAAATATGTTTCTAAAGTAATTGTAATAGAAGATGGACAAACTAAAGAAACAGAAACAGGATATGATGGAACAGAGAATCCAGAGCCAGTAGTAAAAGTCGAAATTAATAGAAAGAAAATATCAACAACAACAGTAAAATATGTATATACACTAAAAGTAACAAATCAAGGTGAAATAGAAGGATATGCAAATGAAATAACAGATAGAATACCAGCAGGAATGGCTTTTTATGAAGAAGACAATACAGAATATGGTTGGGCAATAACAGAAGATGGAATAGTATCTACAGACTACTTAAGAAAGACTTTATTAGAGCCAGGTGAAAGTGCAGAAGTCCAAATAACATTAAGATGGGAGAATTCTGAAACTAATTTGGGACAAAAGATAAATATAGCAGAAATTACAGATGCAGAAAACCCATATGGAGCATCAGACGTAGATTCTACACCAAATAATAATGTAGATGGAGAAGATGACCAAGATAATGCAATTGCAATGTTATCTATTACAACAGGTAGCACGCCAATGTATATTGGAATAATAATAACAACAATAAGTATGCTTGCAATAGGAGGATTTCTAATTAAGAAATATGTATTATAAAATAAATAAAAAATAATTGGCAGACATACGTCTGTCAATTATTTTTTTATTTAATAGGAAATAGCTCTAGAGCTCCTTTAATAGGGACTGTGGGTTCTTAAAGATTTGCTTTGCATGATAAGAATCCTCTGTCACCATTCGGATGACACCTCCATTGTTAAAGGAGATTTTTTATATGCCTTCGAAACCACATACACTGTAGGGGGGCGGAGCTTTCTCCGCCCAACATGATTTGTTTGGTGGGTCAACCAAGGCCGACCCCTACATAGCCTAAATCTTTGATGAATTTTATCTAAAAAAACATTATATAGTAGTTACAATTCACAGTATATTGATGAAGAGTAGTAAAAGAAGGTTCATAATATATTATTTTTGAAATACCGCGTTAGCGATCAAACGAGCGATAGCGAGTGCGATTTGGAGCA
>CAYOBB010000017.1:0-1466 GCA_964402195.1 uncultured Clostridium sp.
ATATTATGATATTGCGCCAAACAGCTTTTTAAAAGAATTCGCTGGAATATCATATTTAACAAAAGAATTTGGAGATAGAACAGATAAAGATGGAGCATCACTATACTTGAAGAATTTAAATAATATTACTCAAGAAATGCAAATCGAAATTTTGAAAAGAGATAAACTAGACTATGTGTTCCAGAGTTTATCAGTAATAGCAGCACTTCCAATATTATTTATTCAACCTATAAAATCTTGGTGTTTAAGTCAATTTGGATTTACAAAAAGTTTTTATAATGGAAAATTAGGATTTGTTGTACAAATATTATTAGTTGTATTAACAGTTATATGTTATGTATTAGTTAGAAAACTAAAAGATAATGGAAGTGTAAATACAGAAAGAAATATGCAGAATCCTTGGGAGGAAAAATTATATAAGAAACCATTAGTAAAAAAATTTATAAATTTAATAGTACCTAAAAAAGGTACAAAAGAATATAGATTAAAAATAAAACTTATGAAAGAATCAGCTACAAAACTTAAGATGGAGTGGCTCTATATTCATAGAGTACTCTATGCAGTAGTAGGATTTGTAATAGCACTGTTTGTTTTTAGCCAACTACATAGGATAACTCTTCAATATATATATGAAGAACCAGAAGCAGATTATGACTTAATGCGGTACAATGTCTGAAAGTGATGAAAGAAAAGCAATGAAAAAGCTTGAAGTTCATAATCGCTATTTGGATAAGTATAAAGATAATAGGAAAATAACTGTAGAAGACATAAAAAGAGATATTGCAAAAGATGAATATTATGTTAGTGCGACAGAAGATGAACTAGCAGAAGAAGCAGAAGATATATATGAAAAACTGAAAACTATTCAAAATGAATATGTAAAATGGTTTGAGCTACTTGGAGCTTTTGCAATAGCTGGAATAGCGTATTTCGCACCAATTTGGTTACTAATGTTCCAGGCTAAAATGAGACAACTAGAAATGGAAAACGAAGTAATGCAGTTCCAAACGATAATATTAATGCTTATGAAAATAGAAAGAGTAAATGTTGAAATGATATTAGAATGGATAGAAAGATATTCTAATATATTTAGAGACCCAATATCAAAATGTGTTAATAACTTTGAAAGTGGACCGTGGGAAGCTTTAGAAGAACTTAAAAACGATATAGCCTTTCCACAATTAATTAGAATAGTAGAAGGACTTCAATCAGCAGTAGAAAAGATTCCTATAAGAGAAGCTTTTGATGAATTAGACACAGAAAGAGCTTATTATCAAGAAAAAAGAAAAGAATCAAATGAAAGATTAATAAAAAGAAAAGCATTAATAGGTAAAGTAATAGGATTCGCACCAATGGTATGCTTATTTGTAGGATATTTAATTGTACCATTATGCGTAATAGGATTACTAAGTATGTCAAGTGCATTTAGCAGTATGAGTACAATGACATAATTGAATATATAAAAA
>CAYOBB010000017.1:1566-11756 GCA_964402195.1 uncultured Clostridium sp.
AAAAAATGATAATATTATTCTGTATATATTCTTTAATTATATAATATTATTTTTTGTATATTATATTATATATTGCGGGCGAACACGTTCGCCCCTACATAAAAAATTGACTATTTAAGGTATTGCAATTATTATATTAAATAAAGGAGTAAAAAATGGAAAATGCTTCAAAAGCCTTACTAATAGCAGCAGGAGTTTTGATTAGCGTATTATTATTTAGTATGTTTTTATACATGAAAGATGAAATAGGTCTATTTCAAACTTCAAAAGTAGATGCAAAACTTATAGAAGAAAATAACGAATTTAATAGTAAATATGAAGCATATAATAAAACTTTTATGTATGGAACAGATGTTATTTCAGTAGTAAGCATGGCTTATGATAATAATTTGAAATATTACAATGATTATGGATCTTCTAGAGAACAAACTGATGCACAAATGTATTATATAAACGTAAGTATTGATATAAAAGAAAAGTTGGAAGGAAAATTGGTTGGATATCAATATGACCCTGAAAAAAATGAATTTATAAATGACGACAGTATAATAAATAGTTTTAATTTAAGAGACAACACAGTAGTTGAAGCAAATGAAGGTAGTAGTACATATGAGTTAAATCTATTTAAAAACGATTCTTGGACTTATTCGGATATGATGAATGATAACAAGTTATTGGACTTAATAAGTACATCAAATGGACCTACAAAAATAAACCAAGGTAATAATGCTTATATTTTAAAATACAGTTGGAAAACAGAGTTTAAACAGAGAGCTTTTTTCTGTGAAAGTGTCGAATATAATTCTAGTACTGGAAGAATAAAATCAATGAGTTTTGTTGAACAATCCTTAAATTAATAAAATGGAGTATAGATATGGAAAATATATCAAAAGCATTATTAATAGCAGGTGGAGTATTAATAGGAGTATTATTATTAACAGTAATCGTAGTAATGTTTAGTAAAGGCGCTGATTTTAGTAGTTCTTATGATTCAAAAAGGGAAGAAGAAGCAATAAAATCATATAATGAGCCATTTACTAAATTATTAGCTATATCTGATAATGATGATATTGGAAAAGAAGGAAAAATAACTATATATGATATTATAACAGTAGCAAATTATGCCCAAAGTATAAATTCAGATGAAAATGCAAATGAAATACAAATAGAGTTTATAGGTGATGGAGAATATAAACTTATACCACATGGTTCAGATTATACTTGTGAAACAAAGAATTTAGAAAAACAAGATCAAACAGTATTTCATAAGTTAATTTCAGCATACAATGACTCTAATATCAATTTTAAAGTAAGTGACATTCAATATAATGGAGATGGTAAAGTTACATATATGAAGTTTGAAATAAGATAAGCAAGATAAATTACGAAAAAATAAACGATAATATATTGCAAAAAAAAGTCAAATAAGATATAATAAAGGAGTAGACTTGAAAAAAATAATATTTTTTATATTAATATCTGTAATAATTCTAATAGCTATATTTGGAATAAATTATTTAAATTATGTATCAAATAAAAAACAGATATTAAATCAAAACAAAGAATATATACAATATGAAGGCTCAGTAATAAAAATAAATCAGGTTACAACAGTAATGAATAAAGCCATTGATAATAATAAAAAAAATGATATAGAGACAGATGAAAATGGAAAATTTATTGAAAATGATACAAATTCTATAAAAGTATATTTAGAAATAGAATCTAGAGACTCAGTAATTCCTATGGAGGATTTATTATTATCAGAGGTATCAACCACAGCAAAAGTCGAGAAATTATTTTCTGATATGTTCTTTGAATATAAAGAAATTAAATATCATCAAAAAACAGGACAAGTTAGTGAAATAATATTTAGAGCCATAGAAGAAGAATAAATTTAGTTTTTAATATTCCCTTTCTAAAAGGGTTAAAGATAAATCAAAAGAAAAAATAAGGAGGAATAAAAAATGGAGAATGCGTCAAAAGCGTTAATTATAGCAGGTGCTATATTAATATCAATTTTATTAATAGCAGTATCAATGTATATATATAATGCATCACAAGATACAATAAAAGGAGCTGGTTCATCAATGGATCAACAAGCTAAAAATATGTATAATGCAAATATGGAAAGTTATTTAGGAACAAATAAAAAAGGAAGTGAAATTAAATCACTTATTCAAGCTGTAATAGATAGTAATAACCAATATGCTGGAGAATCAGGAAAGTTTGTACAAATTGTAGCGAGTGGTATAGGTTCTTCTTTGGATGGTGAGATTGGTGATGCGGGAGAAAGTGATAATAGTGATGACTATGTAAGTGAAAAAGTAGCCACAATGTCTAAACTAAAATCTGCAATAAATACAGGAAAAAAATATACGGCAGAGGCTACTTATAGTGCTGGAATAATAACCTCAATTTCGATTACATGTGAATAATAAAATTAGACAACAAATTAATCACAATCATCAATATAATGGATTTATAAAATAACGAGGATAAGTTATGGAAAATATTTCAGAAGCTTTAAAGATGGCTGGAGCAGCATTGTTATTTGTTCTAGCCTTCACTGTTACATTAATGTTATTTAATCAGGCACAGGCAACGGCGGACTCAGTTTTGTTTTCAGCTGATAAGACAAATTTTTATGAACACATAGAACCAAATAGTACAGGTGTTACAAGAAGTGTAGGAATAGAAACAATTATTCCAACTTTGTATAGATATAAACAAGAAGGATTTACAGTAAAAATATTAGATGCTTCAGGTAATGAATTACAGGTTTTTGATGGAGCTATTGAAAGTATGATTGCTAGTAATAATGGATCATCAGATACTGTACTAAGTAATAAATTAACTTCAGAAGAATACAATAATTACAAAAAATATAATAATCCTAATGAGGAATCTTATATGGCTGGTGCTCAATGGGCAACTGGTGATACTAATAATTCAAAATTATTAGAAAGAATAAATTCTTATATATATGGAACGGAAAATAGTTTTGAAAATTTAAATTACGACAATAATAATTTAATGGAATTGAGCAATGATGGAAAAATAAAATTTAATGAATCTTATTTAGAATATAATACATCAGGAAAATATAAATCAGATAGTTTTGGAAATTGGTTTACAATTGTAGATGGTGAACAGAAAGTAATTATTACATATACAGTTAAATAAATTTTTAGGATATAGGAGGAAGAAAAATGAGTGATACTATGACAACTATAATTGGAATATTAATTGCAGTAATATTGTTGTTTATATTCCCAATAATGGCGATAGCAGATAGAAGTGATGATGTTGCACAGCAAGCTGCACTGACTGCTGTTTCTGATTTTGCATATACAGTAAGCAGTGAGGGTGCGATAACAGAAGAAAGTTATTCAAAATGTCTTGAATCTTTAGCTGCAACAGCACATACATATGATGTTGAAATTGAAGTAAAACATATTGATGAAAATATAGGGAATAAATCAGCATGGACTTCTAGTTCAGTAATTGGAGAAAATGCGTATTACTCAGTATATACTTCCCAAATATTAGAGAAACTAAATGATGTAGGAAAATACACACTAAAAGAAGGAGATTATGTTTCTGTTATAGCTAAGAATACAGATATAACATTGTCTCAATCTTTGAAAAATATGTTTTATCAAGTTTTAGGAAAAGGAACATCTACAATAGCTGCTCAAGTTACAGAACAGGTAACTTCAAATGGAAATTAAAGAGGAATTAAATGGATTATAAAAAATTATCAATTATTTTTGTAATAATATTACTCCCAATATCAATAGTATTATCAGAGTATATTCAAAATCAAATAGATACATTAGCTTTGCAGACTGAATATAAGACTATGTTAATTAGTTCTACTTATGATGCAGTTACTGCATATCAGATAAATACACAAAGTGCATCAATTGCAACGGGAGAAGATAATAAAAGATATGTATTAGCGTCAGTTAATACATTTTTTAATAGTCTCGCAACTAATATGGGAGTTTCAGGAACAAGTAAAATAGACTTACAATCATATGTACCAGCTATTTTATTTACAAGTTATGATGGATATTATATTTACTCACCAACAAAAATGCCCGAAGTTGCTACTGATGAAAATGGACTGGGGTTGATAGATGGAGATGGTGATATACGATATTTAAAAGAAAATCAGGATACAACAGTAGTTGATGAAGGTGAAATTAATGAGAAAACAACAAAAGATGTTGAAACAGCTCTTGAAAATAATCCTGTTTATGAATATATGGTAAAACCTTATATATATTATAGTGCAAGTTATTCAGGGACAGATTATAATGTAGTAATAAATTATTCTTTAGATAATTATATAACTGTATATGGTCAAATAAATGGAAAATCGTTTACTAAATCTGGATATTTAATAGATTATAAAAGTGTAAAAGTTAATGGAAATCTTTATATGAAAACATATGGTTATGAAGGTTCTACTCAAACTATTAGTGATAATAATTTAGTTGATTATGTTGACTCCATTGATGGAATGGAGAACTATATTAATGATTATGATGAAACATTTGACAATGGTAGTAATGCTAACTTTTATAAAAGTGGTTCATTGAAAGATCAAAGATTTCAAACAGGTGATGAAATAATAAAATATTCTTTAGATAAAAACGGTGATATAAAAGTAAGTTACAAAGATAATAGTGTAGAAGATGTAGAAGCAAAAGAGTATTATATAAAAGCTTATTATTTTTCAAAATGGATTGATGAAAATTTAGGGAATATAGTAAAAGTAAGAGAAATCAAATCAAAGATAGATGATAATTCAGGCTTTTCAGAGCAGATAAAAATACATTTTGATGAAGACGATGAAACTAAATTTTTAAATATATATGATGGAGAAAATCTAATTAATAATCCAGAGGCAGAAGATTCAGTTTTTAATCAACATAAAAGATTAGTTATTCAAAATTCGATATTATACAGTTTAAATTCAGCGATATCCACTTATGATGGTACTCTCGCTAGTAGTACTACTAGTTATGAATTGCCTGTATTAACAGATGATGATTGGGACAAGATTTTAAGTAATATAAGTATGACTGTTTTCTTACAAGGAGTGCCTTGTGGAACTAAGTATTATAATGATTATACTACAATAACAAGCACAAACAATAATCAATATATAGATAAGAATAATTTGTATTTTACTGAAAAATTAGATAATAGGGATGATTATCATAAAATAGATTGCCCTGATTTAGGAACAGATGGAATAACTAGCTATGAAGCTGATATTAGTGCTGAGTTTAAATATGATGCAAAAGAAGTGAAAATAGTATCGAATGAAATTATGACTTGGTATGATACTGATGGAGAAAATGCGAGTACTAACCAATCTCAAGAGAAAAAAACCCGAGAACAATTTTTTAAAGATAATAAAGATAATATAAGATTTTATGATTCATCTACTAATACATATTATACTTATAATAATAATACATGGGAAAAAGATAATAGTGATTCTTCTTCTTATAAAGATGAAGTAACTGTTCATAGTACGGGTGAAGTTATGACAGCTTATATATATGACCATAAAAATACAGGATGTTATAACTGTATTGTAAGTAATAATTATATTCCAGTAGTTGAATTTAATGAAGATGGAGAAATGGAACTTTCAAGTCAAGTATTAGACTCATCAGGAAATTTAACTACGTATGGTAGTTCTAAATTTGCTAATGCGGAAGTAGCTAAGAATGAACTAAAAAAACGTAAAGAAGCTTGGTACACATATATAGCTAAATATAGAAATAATATATATAAAACTAATGCCTATATTAATAGGTAAAATTTGCAAAATGAGTTACATAGTGATATAATATTATTATGTAACTTATTTTATTTTTTTATCCTAGTAGGAGGGATTGATATGAAACGGAAAAAGATGAAAGCATCCCCTTTTGAAGGAAATGTTCCTGTATGCGAAATAAGGAAAAACGACGAAGGAAAAGTAATCGTTTTTAGAGGTTTTAAAGTTATTGGAGAGTTTGATAGTGTTTCAGTTTGTCCAGATATAATTGTTGGAAAAGTTGGAAATAAATCTATCTATTTTGATAACGAAGGAAATCATTTCCTTATCACACAAATCAAGAATGATTTGGTTGAAATAATATGGGAAAAGAAAGAATAATATTTGTTATTCTAAAAGCATATTAAGTTTTCTTAATGTGCTTTTTTCTTAAATTGTAAGAATTATCTTATATAAAAACATTAAAATCCAAATATCATAGAGGCGAGCAGTGCTCGTCACTTATTTATTTAATAGATAAAAAGCTATGCGTGACTATTGTTTTGAACCTTTATTACAAAATTTTACTATTTATAATAAATTGAAGTTAGTAGTAAATTAGAATAGAAAGAGAAAATACTACAAAGAGTAGCAAGAAAGCCCCTTGATAAAGAGCCTTTTGTCTATAAAGATAAAATTTTTAAGAAATATAGAAAAAAATTGGACAAATTAAATTTTTTGATGTAAAATATATGTGGAAAATCAAAAAAATACCATTTTAATTCAAGAGTAGTTTTTTGAGAATTTTACGAAAATTGTAAAAAAATAAAATGATTAAGAGGTGATATACATGCCAAATTTCGTTATTAAAAACAGAAAAAAGAAAGATTATGAACAATTTACTTGTAGAATAGAAGTTGAGTTATTGGAGAAAATAAGAAGAATTGTATTAGATAATAACTTATCTTCTGTTAATGAGTTTATAAATGATTGTTTAAAATTTTCTATTGAGCACTTAAAAATAGAAGAAGAGTCAGATATTGATGAGTAATATTAGATTAACTTTTATTTTAATGTTTTCAAAAATATATATAGAAAATTCTATTTTTTCTATATAATAATCAATAATTTCTAATTATATATATTCAGACAGGTAATATATACTAATCTTGTTTTTCAATGATATTAAAAATATTAATAATTATTGTGATAATGGTTATCCTAAAAAAAGAGGTAACGTATGAAAAGAAAAAAAGCAATAATATTAATATTTTTTTTATTTATTATTTTTTTATATGCATGTAATATATGTAATATTCCTTCAAAAATTATTTTAATGAAAGATGAGTCTTTAAATATCAATGCATTATTTGGAATAGAAATAGAGACAATAAAAAAAGATGTTATTGAAACTTGGAGGAGTGGTGATGTGGCGACAAATAGTATGTCTGTTAGTTTATTTGGAACTATTCCTTTAAAAGATATTACTGTTACAACTCTTCCTGAAATTAATGTAGTTCCACTTGGAAATTTAATTGGATTAAAATTATATACAAATGGTGTTTTAGTTGTAGGAATGTCTGAAATTGAGAGTGAAACAAATGAAATGTATAAGCCATATGAAGATTCGGATATAAAAGAAGGAGATAAAATAGTAGAGATAAATAACCAAGAAATAGATTCTATAGAGACTTTAAAAAGTGTTGTTAATTCTTCTCAAGGAAATGATTTGATAATTAAATATGTAAGAGATGGTGCAATTCTGACATCAACAATAAAGCCAGTTAAGGCTAGTCAAAGTGAATATAAAATTGGACTATGGGTAAGAGATACTGCTACTGGAGTTGGTACAATTTCTTTTTATGAACCAGAAACTAAAAGATTTGCAGCTCTGGGTCATGGTATTTTTGACGCAGATACAGAAGAATTAATTGATATAGAATCTGGAGAACTTGTAACTTCAAAAATAGTTAGTATAAATAAAGCAAAAGTAGGTGAGCCAGGGGAAATAAAAGGTAGCATTTCATCGGGTACTTTACTTGGTGAAGTAAATACAAATACAGAATTTGGAATATATGGAAGTCTGTCAAATTTAACTAGTTTAGGTATAGATATAAATAAAACAGTAGAAATAGGTCTTAGGGATGAAATTACTCTTGGAGAGGCAACAATATTATGTAATTTAGAAGGTGAAGGAGTACAAGAATATAAAGTAGAAATCCAAAAGGTAAATAAAGATAATAATACAGATAATAAAAGTATGCAAATAAAAGTTATAGATGAAAAATTAAAAGAAAAGACAGGTGGAATTATATGTGGAATGAGCGGAAGTCCAATTCTACAAAATGGAAAATTAATTGGTGTTGTAACAAATGTATTAGTTTCTAATCCTGAAGTAGGATATGGAGTTTTTGCGGATTTAATGATAAAGGAAATGATGAAATATTAGAAAATATATAAAATCTCTATAGGAGTTTTAGAAAATTAAATAAATGTATTATTTTAAATGCCACATAAGCGATTAAACGAGCATAGCGAGTGATTGGAACAATCAACATTAAAAAACAAAAGATTGTGATACACAAGGCATAAGAAATAATACATTTATTTAATTTTTTATTTAATATAGTTAGTTCATAATTTTAGGAAGGTTTTTTACCAATTAGTCTCTTTCTATAATTTTAGGTCCAATATTTACTACTGTTCCAGCTCCTAATGTTAGAATAAAGTCGTTTTGAACGGCATTTTTTCTGATATATTGTGCGATTTCATCAAAATCTTTCATGTATAATGCTGTTTTTCCATGTTCTTTAATTTTATTTACTAAATCTATAGATGAAATATTATATGTATTTTGTTCTCTTGCGGCATAGATATCAGTAACGATAATATGGTCAAATGTTAATAGAGCTTTAGCAAAATCATCTAATAAATTTTTAGTTCTACTATATGTGTGAGGTTGGAATATAACCCAAGATTCGTTGAAAGTTCTATGATTAATAGCTTCTGCGGTTGCTTTGATTTCTGTAGGATGATGACCATAATCATCATATACACTAAATCCATGATAAGAACCTACATATTCTAATCTTCTATGTGCACCAGTAAATTTAGATAAACCTATAATTATACTGTTTTTATTTATTTCATAATATGAGCATAGAGCAATACATGCTAATGCATTAGATATATTATGCATTCCTGAGACAGATAATTTAATATGCATATAAAATTTTTTATTACAAAATACATCAAATTCTGGAAATCCTAAATAGTTATATTTAATATTTTTTGCAATATAATTAGCTTCTTTATTATTAATTCCATATGTAATAAACTTACCTTTTACGTGTTCTTTTAAGGCTAAACAGTTTGGGTCATCTGCATTTGTTACAAGAACTCCATTATCAGGTAACAATTCAGCGTATTTAATAAATGAATTTTTAATATTTTCAAAAGTCTTAAAATAATCAAGATGATCATTATCTATATTTAAAATTACTTCAGCTTTGGGTGAAAATTTTAAAAAATTATTCATATATTCGCAGGCTTCAAGTATAAAATAATCACTATTTCCAACAGTATAGTTTCCATCTATTTGTTTTAAAATAGCTCCAACTTGAATTGTAGGATCTGTTTTGGCTTCGAGAAAGCAAAGTGAAATCATAGAGGTAGTGGTAGTTTTTCCGTGTGTTCCAGATATACAGATACTTTCTTTATAGCTTCGTGTTAAAAATCCAACAAATTCACCACGTGTTACTAGAGGAGTCCCTGATTGTTTTGCTATTACTATTTCAGGATCACTGCTTTTTATTGCAGCTGAATATATAATTAAATCAGCTTTTCTTGAATTAGTTAGATCATGACCTAAAGTTACTTTTATTCCTGATTTAGTTAGTTTATCTGTAAATTCATTTTGTGAACTATCTGAACCAGTTATATAAAATCCCCATTGATGTAATGTTTTGGCAATAGCGCTCATACTAACACCACCAATACCTATTAAATGAATATGTTTATATTGATTTAAGTTTGTTATTTTACAATCCAAAATTAACACTCCTTTTTGTGGAAAATTCATTTGATTCTTATGAATAAAGTAAGAGAACATGTATAAAATATATATAAATATATTATTTGTTATCTAAACATTAAAATTATACAATATTTTTCAATATTTTTCAAGGAAAATAAATATTATTTATATAATCTATGAAAAAAATATTTTTTTGTGAAAAAAACATCTAGAAAAAAATGTAAAAAAAAGAAGGAAAAAAATATTTTTTGGCGAATAATAAAATTAGATACATATTACATTAATAATATGTATAAAATATAACATTGGAAGGAGTGCTTAAAATGCAAATAACAGATGTACGTTTAAGAAAAGTAAATTCAGAAAACA
>CAYOBB010000018.1:0-11441 GCA_964402195.1 uncultured Clostridium sp.
ATAGAGGGCTTTAATTTTAGAAAGGACAAGTTTTATGTTTTTAGAAACAGGATATGTATATCACATAAAAGATGAATATTTTGAATTTGCAAAAGATGAAAAACTTATGAAAAATCATGAAAATGGAAATACAAGACCTACATATTTTTGTATTAAAAATACTGATAGTAAAGTTTTATGGTTTATTCCTATGAGTTCTAAAGTAGAAAAATATAGAAAATTACAAGAACAAAAAATAGAGAAAAATGGAGTTTGTGATACTATTGTAATTGGTAAATATAGAAGAAAAGAAGCTGTTTTTCTAATTCAAAATATATTTCCAATTACTGAAAAATATATAGACCATATAGACACTATTAGAAATCAAGCAGTTGCTGTTGTCGAAGGAACTCAAAAAGAAATTACACACAAAGTAAATAAAATTTTTAAATTAAGATCAAAACGGAATAAATTTAATTTTTCCAGATATAGACAGAATCGAAAAGTTATTATTAGAAGAATTAAAGAACAATAATTAACAATATATGAGAGCTCATTTATACAGAGTGGAGCTCTCGTACATTTTTTAACAATAGATTAATTCTTTCAGTATGCTTTCTTAAAGTTTTGTTCATAAACATTATTGTATATTCAGCTTTTTTATGATTTTTCCAATATTCTAATCTTAAATACCCATATTTTACTATACTATAATGATTTTTGTAATTTTCTTTTTCCAAATATAAATCAGGAACAAAAAAAACTTAGTATTCAATTTTTCTTTTTTCTTCTAATGTATTTATATCTACTACTTTCATAACTGAATTTGAAAATGCATATATTTTGTCTTCTATATAAATCATTCTATTTATTACTTTATTGTAATCATAGCTATAATAGTTATTTTCAGCATTTTCAATTGATATTGTTCCTTTTTCTATAAATCCTTCATTTAAATCAATTTCATATATTATTGCACCTTGCATTTTTGTTTTATATGAATATGAACTTCCATCTTCATAAATTGTAATTGGAAATCCTATTAGGTTCTTTTCTTTATTAAAAAATAATGCTTTATGATTATCTAGTATTTCAGAATATGTTCCTTTTCCTCCTATTAAAACTGAAAACATTTCTGTTGGATTTGATAAATCAGATATATCAAACATTGACATTTTCATATTTGTACTTACTGTTGAGCCATACGTAGTTTCTTCTGTATTTTTTCCTATACCTATAATATGAGTGTCATCATATGGATGAAGATAGCTACTGTATCCTGGAATTTTAAGCTGTCCTTTTATTTCTGGTTTTTCTGGATTTGATAAATCTATTACAAATAGTGGGTCTACTTGTTTAAATGTTACTATATATCCTGTTTTACCTATAAATCTTACTGAATATATCTTTTCTTCCTCTGCCATTTTTTCAATAGAACCTATTTGATTTAAATCTTCATCTAGTATATATAAATTATTTGATGTGTTTCCTTCTTTATCATATGATGTTGTTGCTATTCTTAAATTATTATTGTATTCATCCATAGAAAACTGATTATTGATATATCCATTTATTTCTGCTTTTGCTTTAAAAGTTATTTTACTATTATCTAATTTTAACTTGTAAATTTCTGTAGTACTACTATGATCATATGATTCTCTTAATAATCCATTATAATAATTATATTTTGATTTTGTAAGATATAGATATTGTTTACTTGAATAGATTTCAGAACTTGCTCCTAAAAAAGTTTCTATATTGGCTTCATCTTTATTTTCTATATCTACACCTACAACATTTATATATGAATTCTCTTCTGTTTCAGGAAAATAATATATACTATCTAGTGATATACATTTTTCTTCTTCTGTTATTGCAGTATCAATATAATATGGGATTATATCTATGTCTTTACAATCCTCATAATAACTTACACCTCTTTGGGTAATAAAATATAAGTTATCATCTATCATCCTTGAAGATAAGTAGTTTCCTCCTATTTCAACATTTCTTTCTAATTCTACATTTCCTTTATCTGTTATATCAAATATTAATGCACATACTGAGTTTCTACTATTATAATTGTAACTACTTCCATAGTTTCCTTTTTTCCATTTATTTGCAAGTACTATTAATTTATTATTTTTAATAAATATTTCACTTGGTGATAGTGACTCTTCATCATTTTCAAAATCATCTATCTCATCTAATATTTCTAAACTTTCTGAATCTATTATTATAATCTTGTTATTATTTGAACTATTTACTACATAATAAATATATCTTCCGTCTGTTTTTATTATATCTGCTTCATCTACGCCTTCAACTTGGATATTTGTTTTAGAATAATCTGAGTTTTCGCTATTTGTACTTTCGTTTGATTCTCCTAATGTTGTTGTCGTTGAAATATTCTGTTCTATATCTTCCGATTTCATTGTATCTTCCAAATATATTTTCGAACTTGTATTATTTTTTAGATATTCTTTTAGTTCTTCCATATCTTTAAATCTTGGTAAATCTATTTCTTTTTCTGCAATTAATGTTTCTTCTTTTTTTTCTACAGTATTGTTTTCAGTATTATCTAACTTCATATACGAAATAGATACTACTAAAATAAATATTGCACACATAGCTAAAACTTTCAAATAAATTTTATTCTTTCTTTGACCTATCATTTTTTGATAAGTCTTATTTTTTAAGTTTTCATCTACTTTAATTTCTTCTATTGCTTCTTTATATTTTTTCTTATTCATCTTCGAAACCTCCTTCTAAGCTTTCTTTTAGCATTTCTCTTGCTCTAGAAAGCCACGTTTTAATAGTGTTTTCTTTTGTATTCATCATATTTGAAATTTCTTTTACTTTGTATCCTTCATAATAATATAGATAGATTACTGTTCTATATTCTTTTGGAAGATCTTGTACATGGTAATATATTTCATGTTTTTCTTTAGTACTAAATGGAATATCTTCTTCCAAACTTACTACTTTTCGATTCCAACTAGAAGTTATTATATTTTTTGTTTTATTTATAGTTACGCGTATAAACCATGCTTTTTCATGTTCTTTATCTTTAAATTTAGGGCATTTTCTACTAAATATTAAAAACACATCTTGGTACACATCTTCTGCGACTTCTTTTACACCTACTCTATTTAATGCAATTCTATAAACCATATCCGAGTATTTTGATATAACTTCTTCAAAATATTTATTTTTTTCTTCCATATTTCCTAGTAGATGTTAGCTTTCAAAGCTTACATCATTTTCCTTTCCTGTAAGCTTTTGAAAGCTTACATAAACTGGATGGGTCAAAATTATTTTTCGCCATTTTTACTCCTTATACTAATAAAACCATTCAAAATATTGAATGGTTTCAAAATCTGTAAATTTATTTATTTTTTTACTAGTGGCTAAAGACGTCCGCTCCTATATATGTATTTAATTAAAATTACTGTATTTCAGTTCCACCCCATTCTACTACAGTAAATCCTTTTCTTTCTGGGGTAGATGGTAATTGTTGTTCTTTTATTTCTATCGGTTTATCTAATGGTTTAAACTCCATCACTATTCTTATGGTTGTATCTGGATTAGGAGTTATTTCTAACGGCATATTTTCTTCTATTTCTTCTTTAGTCTGAAATCTTATAAAATTATATTCGTTTTTTTCCATTCGTGGTAACCAATAAACTATAAATTCTTCTGCTTCTCTTTCATTTAATCCTAATACTTTTAGCTTTTCTTCTAAAAATTTAGCTGTATCTTCTCCTTTTATGCAAAAGCCTTCTTCTAAGTTAGGAGTTACTGTATTTATTCCTTCCCAATATAGAGCATATAAGCTTCTTCCTGTCTTTATATCTGTTAGACTTCCATCTGGTCTTGCTATTACATTCCATCCTTCTTCATATTTGGGATATGTTGTTGTTAAGTTTTCTGTTCTTCCTACTTTTACTGATACTTCTGTTTCTTTTTCTGGATATAGATATATTATTGGTTTATCTTTACTTTGAGTCACACCATTAATAATATCTGTATCATTACATACAAGAGGTTGTTTTTTGCTATTAATATACAATTTTAAAAAAAAGATTACAAAGATTATCAATAATATTATAAGTAAGCCTATTAGCATTCCTAAAATCGTATATTTATCAAATTTCTTTTTCTTTTCTTTTTCCATTTTTATCTTCTTTCTTTTTACAGGCGAACTCATTCGCCCCTATCTACCTTTTTTCTATTGTTTTAATTTTGCCTTAAATATTATATTTTTGTATCTAATATAACTTTAGGTTTGCTTGTTTTTCTCTTTGTAATTATAAAGGCTTCTTTCATATTTTTTACTGCTCCATCTAGTTTTGATTCGTCATTTATGTGAACGTAAGCAAGTGGCTCTCCTGTCTTTACAATATCTCCTACTTTTTTGTTTACCACTATTCCTGCCTGATAATCTATTTTATCTTCTTTTTTAGTTCTTCCCGCTCCTATGTATACAGAAATATTTCCAAGCATTTCTGTTTTTATTTGATTTACCATACCTTCTTTCTCAGAAAATACAGGGATAACATGTTTTGCTTTTTCAAATTTCGTTATGTCTTCTATATATGAAATATCTCCTCCTTGTTTTTGAACTAATTCTTTCCATTTCTCATATGCTTTTCCATTTGAAATTACTTCATCTATTTTATTTTTAGCTTCTTCAACCTTTTTTACTTTTCCTGCCATTATTAACATTTGGCTTCCTAAGGCATACACAATTTCTTTTATATCTTCCGGCATATCTCCTTTTAAACATTTTACTGTTTCTATTACTTCTAACTGATTTCCTATAGCAAATCCCACAGGCTCGTCCATACTAGTTATAACACACCTTACTTCTCTGTCTAAGAGCTTTCCTATTCCTATCATTGTATTTGCAAGCTTTCTAGCTTCATTTATATTCTTCATGAAAGCTCCATCACCACATGTTATATCTATCAATATTTTATTTGCACCTGCTGCAATTTTTTTACTCATTACACTAGATGCTATAAGTGGTATGTTTGAAGTACATGCAATTGTATCTCTTAAAGCATATATTTTCTTATCTGCTGGAGCTAGATTTAAACTAGATGTTATTAAGCTTATTCCTATTTCTTTTACGTTTTCTTTGAATTCCTCTATTGGTAAATCTATCTTATATCCTGGTATTGATTCTAATTTGTCCGCTGTTCCTCCTGTAAATCCTAATCCTCTTCCTGACATCTTTGCTACTGGAACTCCGAATTGCTGATATGATAGGCATTAAAATTAATGTTATTTTATCACCTACTCCTCCTGTCGAATGTTTATCTACAATCACATCAGATATATCAGATAAATCTAAAATGTCTCCTGAACCTGCCATGGCTAAAGTTAAATTTGTAGTTTCTTGTTTGTTCATTCCATTAATATATATTGCCATGACTAATGCTGCTGCTTGATAGTCAGTTATATTTCCAGCAGTATATTCTTTTATAAAATAATTAATTTCTTCTTTAGTTAAAGTTTTTTTATCTCTTTTATGTTCTATAATTTTTATTATATCCATTTCTCTCTCCTAATCTGAGTAGGCTAAAACCTGCTCTACCTATTTTTTTATGTCTTTGCTATTTTTATTTTGGGCACGTTGCAAACTTGTGTCCCTCTTATATGAAATTCTTTATAAATGATTTTCTATGTAACATACATGGTCCATTTTCTTTGATTGCTTGTATGTGTTTAGCTGTCCCGTACCCCTTATGTCCTGCGAAACCATATTCAGGATAAATTTCATCCCATTGTCTCATTATTCTGTCCCTTGTTACTTTTGCAATTATTGAAGCTGCTGCTATTGAATATTCTTTCGCATCACCTTTTATTATTGATTTATATTTTATTCCTTTAGTATCAATATTATTTAATGCATCTACTAATATTAAATCTGGTTTTATTTTTAAGTTAGATATTGCCATTGTTAAAGCTTTTTTAGTCGCATTTAGAATATTTATTTCATCTATTTCAGTTTGGTCTACTATTCCTACAGACCAATCTATAGCTTGACTTGTAATTTCATCATATAGATTTTCTCTTTTTTTCTCTGATACTTTTTTAGAATCATTTACTCCTTCTATCATAGAATCTTTTGGTAGTATTACTACACCTACCACTACTGGTCCAGCTAATGGACCCCTTCCTGCTTCATCAATTCCAGCTATATATTTTACCTCATCACTATATAATTTTTCTTCATCTTTTTTTAATTCTTTTAATCTTATTTCTTCTTTTTCTTTCATTTTCTTACTTACTTTCTTATTATTAATAATTCTTTAATTCACTTAATAAATGTTTTATTGTATTTCCTTCTTTAAATCCTGTTTTCGAATATACTTCTCCTGTTTTATAATTAACATAAAAATCTTCAGAACCTACTTCTAGTCCTAAATTTTTTTCTTCTGTACTGTTTACTAAATGTTTAATATATTCTTCATCATTACTCTGATTTAAGGAAGTTAAAGCATCATTATCATCGCAATCCTCACCTGGTAATTCACTAATATCTCCACATTCATATTTATTATATATTTCCTCTGCTTTTGCTTGAATTAACATCATATTTGTTTGAAGATTTTTAAGCTGTGTTTCCTTATTTAGATTTGTACTTGCAGCTATAGTTATTGATGCTAAAATTATCATTACTATTATTGTTATTATTAATGCAACTAGAGTTACACCTTTTTCATTTTTTATCATCTTTTCCTCCAAATTTTAAGTTTAGTTTAATAATTTATTTGTATTATATAAATATATTTGATATTTTTCAACTAATATTATAATTTTTTAAATTAAATTTATTGAATTTTTTATACACTTAGGTGTATGATATTAATTAATAATTATTTAGGAGGATGATTAATTATGGAAAACAATGAAGAAAATCAAGATGAGGTTTTTAAAATGTCTGATACTGATAATACTGGATTTAAAAAAGTAAGTGTATCTGATCCTAGCTCAAAAAAATCACCAGAGTATGTTTTTAAAAAACCTAAAATTGGTTTTGGGAAAGGTATATTTATTCCATTTGCAAGTGGTGTAATTGGTGCTGCTTTAGTAGTTGGTGTTTGTTTTAATGTTCCAACTATTAAGAATAAATTATTAGGTGAATCTTCTACTACTGAAACAAAAACATCTATTATAACTTCTAAAGGAGAAGTAGTTAATAGTGTTGATTTATCTGATTATTCTGATACAGCAATTAGTGTCGCTAATAAGGTTTTACCTTCAGTAGTTGGTATAGAAGTTCAATTTTCAGTAACTTCTACTATGCCTAGTTTTATGCAACAGCAATCAACTAGTTCTTCAAAAGCTACTGGTTCTGGTGTAATAATTAGTGAAGATGGTTATATATTAACTAATAATCATATTATAGATTCATCATCATCTTCTAGCTCTTATTACGAAATATCTTCTGCTAATAAAATATTAGTTTATTTATATGAACAAGATGAACCACTTGAAGCTGAAATTATCGGTTCTGACAGTGTTACAGATTTAGCTATATTAAAAATAGAAGCTGATAATCTTACTGCTGCTGAACTTGGTGACTCTGATTCTGTGCAAGTTGGTGAATTTGCTATGGCTATAGGTAATCCACTTGATATGCAAAATACTGTTACTTCTGGTATAATTAGTGGTATTAATAGAGAAATTACAGATACAGATGGCACTTCTTATACTTTGATTCAAACAGATGCTGCTATTAATGCTGGAAATAGTGGTGGTGCTCTAGTAAATGCAGATGGAAAAGTAATTGGAATTAATACTCTAAAACTTTATGGTACTGGTATTGAAGGTATGGGATTTGCGATTCCTATTAACTCTACATTTGATATTACAGAACAGTTAATTACTTACAAAAAAGTAAAAAGACCTTATATAGGAATTGGTGGAACTGATATTACAGAAACTTATTCTAAATATTATAATCTTCCACAAGGTATCTATATTTCTTCTATTGAAGATGATGGACCTGCTAAGGATTCAGAACTTAAAAAAGGAGATATAATTACTAAAATTAATGGAACAATTGTAGAAAGTATGACAGAATTAAATAAAGTAAAAAATGAATGCGAAATTGGTGATACTGTGACACTTACTGTATATAGAAGTAGTGATGATTCTACTCTTGAAGTTGAAGTAACCCTTGCTGAACAACCATAAACAGGTACGCACACAAGTCTTATCTAATAGGATGTTCTACTTTCCTATTAGATAAAAAATATCTGAGATTTTTTCATCTCAGATATTTTTTATATTTATATTATTTTCTTCTAATTTAAATTTTTAAACTTCTTTTTCCTTCTACTATGTTTTCTGACTTTGTTTTATATATTTCTTTGTCCCTATTTATAAATGCAAATATTGCTGCCGTTATTGGTACTGTATATACTATTCCAACACTTCCAGATAGTGCACATACAGCTTCTTGAACAATTGCTTCTATATTAATCATATCTAGAAAACTTATATCAGACGACATATATAATAAAACTAAATTTAATGAACATCCTATGAATGAAAGTATTAATGTATTTGTCATTGTTCCTATCATATCTCCACCTATTTGCATACCACTTTTAAATAATTCTTTTGATGTCATGTCTGGCTTTTTAGATTTTAACTCAGATAAGCTTGATGCAATAGACATACCTACGTCCATACATGCTCCTAAGGCTGATACTACTATACCTGCGAAAAGTAAGTCTCTAAAATTAAAGTTTTTATCTTTTGCAGCTATACTAAGCATTATAGATTCTTCTGTTCCTCCTCCTGATAGTTTTGCAAAATATCCAACTATAAAAGCTATAATTCCAGCAAATACTACTCCACCTAGCGTTCCTAATGCTGCTGAAATTGTTTTCTTATTCCAACCATCTAATACTGCAAATGTAAGTATTATAATAATAAAACATGTAGCTACAGATAGTAATATGGCATTATATCCTTTATATATTGAAAGTATCATAATAAAATATATTGCAAATACTGTAATTAATAATCCCAGTATAGCTTTTACACCTTTTTTTCTGCCAACTAATAAAATGCTTGCAAAAAAGAATATTACTAAATATCCTAAGTAATTTTGTCTAACTACATCTTGTACTACAATAGTTGGAGCATTTTTATCTTCTCCTTCTGTTATTTGTACAAAAACTGTATTTCCTTCTTTTAATTCGTAAGCTAAAATTTTATTATCCATATCATAAGAAAGTACATATGTTGCATCAAATTTTTCATTTTTTCTTTCACCTGATAAAATTTTAACAGTAACTTTTTGAACTGTTTCAGTTACATCTCCAGTTGTTCTCTCTATTACTTCACCAGTTTCTATAACTTTGGCTTTAACAGTTTCTTTATCATTTTCTTCTATTTCTTGCTGAGTAATAGCTTGATTTTCTTCATTTTCTATCGTTTCTTCTTCATCTGCATAAACACATCCTATTAAGATTTCTAATATTATTATAGATAATATTAACATCTTAGATATTTTTGTTTTCAATTTAACATCCTCCTAAATTTAAAATATTTTTCGGGCAGGCATGAAAAACTACCCATCTTGATATACGGTTAAGATATTATTTTTGATATGACGCGCAGTTTGAAGGAGCCATATTGGGCAACAACAGCAAGGAATGAAAAAATAATATCTTAACCGTATACCTTCTTTTGCAATTATTTGTTTTGTAGGCAGACATAGAAAAAAGTCCCTACATTTGCATTGAGTTTATCTTTTATATTTTAAATTAAATAAATGTATTATTTAAATATTATTATATCATGTTTACTTGTAAGTTCTTTATTTCCATAAGCATAAATAACATATAAATATCCATTTGTACTTACAATAAAATTATCTACATTTTCTACTTTATACATTTCATCATTTAAATCTCTTAATTTTATATCATAATTAGATGCATTTTTTAATTCTTCGTCTTTTTGATTTAAATATTCTAATTCTTCATCAATATCTGCTTGTACTTCTTTACTATATAATCCCTTTGCATCTAATACTTCTGCAAAACTTGCTTTAGCATTGTTAGCTAAGTTATAATTATATGTTTTTATGATAACTGTTTGAGCATTATTACCTTCTTTTAATGTGGATTTAATGACTAGCGATAATAAATCTCCATTAATATAAGCTTTATAATATATATTATATATTGTCTTTGCAGATGTATTTTTAGTTACGTTTTCAAGTTTAGTTGTAAATATACTGTTAATTTCATCATTTATTTCCCTAGCTACATCTGAATCAATATTTATTTTGGGAATATTAATATCTACACTATAATTATCTAATTCCTTTGATGATGTCTTATCTGTATAAACGACGTCCTTATCTTTATCAATTTTGGTACAACTAAATTCTCCACTTATTTCTATATCATTAGTAAATATATTATCAAATTCATTTTTTAATTTTTTTATTTCTTCTTGATTTTGAGCCTGATTTTTTCCTAATCCAAACATAAATTTATCACTTTCAGAATATTTGTAAAAAAATTGTGCGTAAATACCTATGCATATTGATAATATACATAAAAGTATTACTATTGTTATAAAAAGTGTTCGATTCATCCCAAGTATTTTATCTGTATCTTTTGTAATTTTTTCCATTATTTAAAACTCCTAAAATTTTATTAATGTTTTACTATTGTATTATAACATAATCTATTTTTTTATTCAATTATTCTTTATAATTTAATTGACTATATTTTAATTTTGTTGTATTATTAATTATACTATTTAAAGAAATGTTAAGGAGTGATTAATAAATAATGTTATGTTCAATATGTAATAAAAATACAGCTGTAATATTTATAAATAAAATAGAAAATAATAAAACCTCAGTTGAAGGGCTTTGCTACAATTGTGCAAAAGAAAAGGGTATTAATCCTTTAGAAGTATTAGCTAAACAAGCTAATCTTTCTGAAGATGACTTATCAGATATGTCTGAACAATTAGAAAGTATTTTTAATGATATCTCTGATAATCTATCTAATATGGAAGAAAATGATGCTCCACCTGTAGGACCAATATTGAGTACTATATTTGGTATAAAAAAAGAAAACAATAATAATTTTCAAGAGTCTGAGAAATCTTCTGATACTAAAGGTTCTACAGAAAGGAAAAAAGTTAAAACTGAAAAAAGACCAAAAGAAAAAAAGAAAAAGTTTCTAGATACTTTTGGTACAAATTTAACTTTAAAAGCTAAACAAGGAAAACTTGATAAAGTAATAGGTAGAAATAAAGAAATTCAAAGAATCACTCAGATTTTAAATAGACGTTCAAAAAATAATCCTTGCTTAATTGGTGAACCTGGTGTTGGTAAAACTGCTATAGCACAGGGATTAGCTATTAAAATTGCTGAAGGAAAAGTTCCCGCCAAACTTTTAAATAAGGAA
>CAYOBB010000019.1:0-8456 GCA_964402195.1 uncultured Clostridium sp.
GATTTTGCAAAATTAGAGAATTACCTCATTGCCTGCAAGGCAGACGTACAATGCGTGTATCTACGGTATTTTATTTTTTTATGTAGGAGTCGGTCTTGACCAATCCTGTTATTTTATCTATACCCCAATATTTGTTGATTAACAAAAATAAATTTTTATCCGCAGTGCTACATCTAATATAAGCATTATTACAAATCCTATTGCTACTCCTATTGTTCCTATATTCGAGTGGTCTCCTATTTGTGATTCTGGTATTAGCTCTTCTACTACTACATATATCATTGCTCCCGCTGCAAATGATAACAAGTACGGAAGTATTGGAACTACTATACTTATTAAAGCCATTGTTATTATTGCTCCTATTGGTTCTACAATGCCTGATAACATCCCATAAAAGAAAGCCTTTTTCTTTGATATTCCTTCACTTTTAAGTGGCATTGATATAATAGCTCCTTCTGGAAAGTTTTGTATAGCTATCCCTATGGCTAAAGCAAAAGCTCCTGCTATTGTAATTCCCGTATTGCCTAGTATTGCTCCTGCAAATACTACTCCAACTGCCATACCTTCTGGAATATTATGCAAAGTTACTGCCAATACTAGCATAGTTGTTTTCTTTAATTTTGAATTTATTCCTTCTGGTTTTTCTTTATCTAAATGTAAGTGAGGTATAATACTATCTAATATTAATAAAAATATAATTCCAAATAGGAATCCTATAGCTGCTGGAACCCATTCTACTTTTCCTTGCTCTTTTGCCATTTCCATTGATGGAATTATTAATGACCATATGGAAGCAGCAATCATTACTCCTGATGCAAATCCTAATAATAGTTTTTGTATTGCCTGTTTCATTTCTTTTCTCATTAAAAATACTGTCGCACTTCCTAATGTTGTTCCTAAAAATGGAATTAATAATCCTATAATTAGTTGTTTATTCATGTTCCCTCCTATTTCTTTAAGCTATTAAGAAATGTAAATATTTTTGACTTTAAAAATTATTTAGTAAATTTTCTATTAATTAAAGGCGAGCATTACTCGCCTTTAACACTTTATATTTTATTCATTGTCTTGATTCTCATTATTATTATTTATTTCTTCATCTTGAGCTTTTTCAAATGATGTTAAATAATATTTTCCTGTATCTTCATTTTTGGTAAATGTATATTTATATTTCTGTAGATTTTCAAAATCTTTAGTACTTGATTTCATATTATCATAATTATATCCATCTACTGTATTATTTGAAAGTACAGCTTCTTTATAAGTCTGGCTTGTTATAGCAAATATCGCATCATCAACAGTAAATAATTCATCTTTATATTCTTTATTTGAGAAATCATAACTTGCATATAACTGATATCCCATATTATTTTCATCATCTATGGAAAATGTTTTTATAAATAGTGGTATGACATATAATTCTAATCTATCGTTATACTTAACCGCTTTTGTTATCATTTCGTTAACTAATGGTGGTTCATTTTCTGTTATATTGCTTTCAATTATCTCATATATTTCCTCATCTTCATTATATACGTAGTTATCTATTCTATAATAATCAGAAAAATTATTATCATCAAATAAGTCGAAATCTATATAATCTATATTATCACTATTTCCAAAAATTTCTTCTATATGCTTATTAATATTATTTTTTGAAATAGTTTTTGTATCTCCTGATTTATCTATTTCTGAATCTTCTACTTGCGAAACAGCTAACTTTAATTTTAATTTATTTGAAATGCTACTTTCATCAAATTCTCCAGATTGGTAAATTGCATATTTAACAAAGGTCTGTTGATTTCCAGTTAAATTAAATACTGCTTCTACATCAGAATCCGTTAAATCAATTTCTTCTCCATCATTATTTTCTTCTTTAACAATTGCATTATTCATAACAGAATTATCATTATTTGTACTGTCGGTAGAAGTATTAGAAGATAACTTTATATTTTCATTACTTCCATTTCCAGATTGTGATGATAATATTATAATACATGTAATTATAATTCCAATTATTAGTGCAAAGAAAATAATCATAGCAATTAAAGGAATCCCAGGTTTTCTTTTTTCCATAATTTTATATTCTCCTTCTCATTTGTAATAGTTTTATTATATAAATAATTATTTATGTTTTCAATAGATTTATATATAATTTTTGCATAAAATTGATTTTAATGCGATTTCTATATCAATTTCTCCGAATTTTATATTTATAATCTAATTCTTCTAATTCTTTTAATATTTTTTCCAATTCTTCTATTTTAAAAAAATTGGCTTGTCTCTTATACTTTGGAACTAAAAACATTTGATTTGGTTTTAATTCTAGTACATTTGAAACCTCTTTTCCATATTCTATGGCTAAATTCACTAAATAAACTTTTTTAAAATGGTTATATAATGTTATTAAAATTTTAGGTAAAGGTTCTTTTTGGTATATTAAATTATCTAACACGTTTAAAGCTTCATCTATTTTTTTATTTCCTAATAAGTCAGTTAATTGGAATATAACAGCCTGAATTTGTTTTGTGGCTAAGTTATCGATATCTTCTTTTTTTATTTCTCCACCTTCTCCAGCATATTCAATTAGTTTTCTTATTTCATTTATTAAATCTTGCATATTTGTTCCAGATACTTCTATTAAATACATTAAATTAGCATCCGAAATTTCTACTTTATATCCATTACAAATTCTCTTAAGTCTAGTTTTTATTTGTGCTGGCTTTAAATACTCAAAATTTACAAGACATGCTTTTTTTTCTAATAATTTATAAAAACTATATTTATTTACATCGTCCTCAATAAATATAATAACTGATGTTTCATTTATTATGTCCATATTTTCTTCAATATACTTCATCAATTTTTCTTTTATAGAAGTATTTTTATTTTCTTTTTTAAAGAATCCTGAGTTCTTTATTATTATTAATTTTTTCTCATATCCGAATGCTGGTGTTTCAATATTTGGTATTATTTCATTTAACGATGTTTCATCAATTATAATATAATTAATACCCAATTCAATAGTTCCAAATATTTTTTTTATTTTTTTTACAGATTCTTCTAAAAGAAATCTATCCTTTCCCCAAAAAAGATAGATTGAATTTAGTTTTTTTTCATTTAATTCTTTTTCTAAGGTTTCAAAAGGCATTTTTATTTTCTCCTTATATATTTGGATTTGGGCAAATGTTATTATTATTATTTTTTTATAATCAATATCCAAAGGCTTTGATATCCCTACAATTTTTCTGCAAATCTTGCCGAATGTGCATGGCATATTGCTATGGCCATACTATCTGTTATATCATCTAATTTTGGTATTTTATCTACTTTTAATATAGATTTTACCATTCTCTGAACTTGCATTTTATCTGCTCTACCATATCCTACTACTGCTTGTTTTACTTGAAGTGGAGTATATTCATATGTAGGTATTCCTTTTTTGTAACCAACTGTCAATACTATTCCTCTTGCTTGTGCAACATTAATAGCTGTTTTTATGTTTTGATTAAAAAATAATTCTTCAACAGATATCGCATCTGGTTTATAAGTATCTATAATAATTTCTAAATCATCATAAATCTTTGCTAACCTTTTAGGGAAAGATTCTCCTGCTTTAGTTAATATAGCTCCACTATCTATTAAATTAAATTTATTTCCTATATAATCTATTATACTGTATCCTGTTATAGCAAATCCTGGGTCAATTCCTAATATTCTCATTTCTACCTCAATTAATTTTACTCCAAGAATAATTTTATTACTTCTGATACACTCCACGCCTGAGCTATTGTTCCCCCTGGATTGTATGGTGGCTTAGAGTCATAAATTTCTGAAATATTTCCTACAGCACCTTCATCAAATAAAGCTTTTTTATATATTTTTTTCATCGAATCTATATATTTATTATACTTCTCCTCTAAAAAAGCCTTTTCTTCTTTATCCTTTTCTGACTTTATAATTTTCTTATAGGTTTCTATATATAATCCGATAAGCCATGGCCAAGTAATTCCTTGATGATAACTCATATCTCTTTTAAAACTGTCTCCTTCATAAATTCCAATATAATTTTTATCTTTTTTTGAAAGAGTAGCTATTCCATATTTTGTTGAAAGTTCTTTTGTAACAGTTACAAATATGTTCTTTGCTTTATCTGATGAAAGTGTTATTACTGGATAAGTAAGACATAGTGCAAATAATTGATTTGGTCTTACTTTATCATCTCCTAATACATCATATAAACATTTTTTATCTTCATTATAATATTTCTTGTTAAATGCTTTTTTTACTTTTTGAGCTAATTTATTCATAGATTCTTTTATTTCTTTGTCTCCAAATTTATTCGCTAAATGTTCTAAAACTTTCAAACTATTATACCATAAGCTATTAATTTCAACTGCTTTACCATTTCTAGGAGTTACAGCAAAATTTCCTACTTTTGCATCCATCCAAGTAAGCTGAGTATCTTCTGTTCCCGCTACTACTAATCCATCTGAATCCATATAAATATTACTATTTTCGAAATCTATTCCTTTTTGGAACATATTTACGACATTTTTTAAAATATTATATATATTTACTTTTATAAATTTATAGTCATTTGTATATTCTAAATATTTCATAACTTGTTCAAATAGTAGCAGTGAGCTATCTACACTATTATATAAAGGCCTACTATCATATCCAGAATATCCATTTGGAACTAGTCCAAATTTTATATCCTTTGTAAACATTAATAAAATTTCTTTTGCTATATCATATCTCTTTGTTTTAAGCAAAAGACCTTCATATGATATTAAAGTATCTCTTCCCCAATCTAAAAACCACGGATACCCTGCTATAATCGTATGAAGTGAGAATTTTGGTCTATATGTAACAAATAGGTCTGATGCTATAACAAGTGTTTTTATAATATCATTTTTCTCTTTTTCTGCTTTTGTTAACTTTTCTTTATTTATTAATAACTCTGAATCTAAAATTATTTTATCTAATCTCTCTTTTTCATTTTCAATTACTTTTTTTCCGTCAATTTCTTCTATATTTGATTCTAAAGAACATACAAATGTAAATTCTTTCGTTTCATTAGCTGTAAGTTCAATTTCGTATCTTCCAGGAACAATTAAATCTTCTTCTGGAAAAAATCCTCTTTTTTCTTCCTCTAAATAATACATATTTTTAAAAATATCATTTTGATGTTCTATGTATTTTCCCTCTTTTAAATACATATATATAGGAGATATTTTATTTCCATCTATTGTAACTCTAACTTTGTTTTCAATTATTAATTCATTAATTTTATATTCATGATTAGAATTAATATGGTGAAAATCTCTATAATTCATGATTGGAGCTAGTTTAAAGATAATATTTTTATCTGAGTTTTCGATTTTATAATGAACGCATACTGTATTTTGTCCATATACCATTACAATTTGCTTTGTTATTTTAATGCCATCTACTGTATATATATAAATTGGATTATATTCTTTTTCAAAACTTTCTAGATTTTTATATCCTTCTGATATGTAATTTTTACATATATTTGTATATAATATTTCTTCTTTATTTTCTTCTTTAAAGAAAATAGCTTCATCTACTTTAGATAAAATTACGAATCTTCTTGAAGGTGGCATAAGAGGTGCTACTAGTAACCCGTGATATTTTCTAGTATTAGCTCCAATAATAGATTGACTTGCATATCCTCCTATCCCATTACTTATTATCCATTCTCTTTCTAATCCTTTTTTTATTTCTAAATCTTTCTTTTGTATCTTCATTTTTTCTCCTTTACTTTTTTTCTTCCAATCTTTCCATTTCTTTATACATTTTTAAATTTTGATTTTTCTTATCATCGCTTGTTTGTATAGATTGTATTCTATCTCTATACTTCTCGTTAAATTTACTTTTTCTTTTTCTGTTACTATCTATTTTACTTTTTGTTTTATTTCTTTTTTTTATTTCTTTTTTGAAAAATTTATTCTCCTTTTTCTCTTTCTTTCTTTCATCAGTTAATACAGAATTTACTAGTAAATATTGTGGAGTAGCTTTTTTATCTCTAAATTTTAAATCATTACAAATTAATTCCATAATAGTAAGTGCAATAGTATCTGGGTTATGTCTTATAAAATCTCCATCTATCATTGATAGGTGCTTTTGAATAATTTTTACACCCTTTTTAGTAGCTTTTGAAATATCCTGTTCTACTACATCTGCACCTTCTTTATTATATTTTCTAACAAATTCTGGAACAATTTCGCCAGTATCTACTAGACAATAATCTATAATTTCTTTTCCAGTATGCTCAAATATTGCATCTAAATGATCTGAAATTGAATAATTATCAGTTTGACCAGGTTCTGTCATTAAGTTAGTTATATACACTTTTATAGCCTTGCTTTCTTTAATTGCTTTAGATACGCCTTTTACTAATAAATTTGGAAGTACATTTGTGTAAAGACTACCTGGTCCTATTATAATACTATCTGCTTCTTTTATAGCTTCTATAACTCCTGGTGCAGGTTTGCAGTTTGATGGACTAATATAGATTCTATCAATTTTAGTTACTTTATCATATACAACTTCTGGTATTTTTTCTTTATTTTCTACAATTGTTCCATCTTTAAGTTCTGCACATATAGTAATTTCATCTAATGTTGATGGAAGCACTTTCCCTGTAATATTCAATACTTCTGTGCTTTTTTGAATTCCTTCTGATATATTATCAAACATTTCATTCATTGCTAAAAGATATATATCTCCGAATTTTAATCCTTTAAGCTTTCTATTCTTAAAGTCCCAATTCATTAGTTTCCCCATTAATTCTTCTTTATCTGATAGTGCTACTATACTTTCTTTTATATCTCCAAAAGGTAACATATTTAAAGCTTTTCTAGATTCTGTTTCTATTACACCATAGTCAGACATTGTTACAATTGCAGTAATGTTATTTGTGTATTTTTTTAGTCCTTTTATTACTGTATTTAGTCCATTTCCTCCGCCAATTACAACAACTTTAGGTCCTTCGTTAAACATAGTTTTATTAAAAATTAAGCTTTTCATGTTTGTTTCTGCTTTTTTACCTTTTTCCGTAGTTGTATTGTTAGCTTCAATTAAAATTTCCAATATTCTTTTTTGCATAAAAATAATTCCAATTACTATTAGAGAAAAACCTAATACAAAGCTTACAATAATTTCAATAATATCTTCTGGTTTTAGTATTTTCTCTTCTAATATATTGGCAATTGAAAAACAAGCAAGTACAACTCCTACTAATATTAATAAAATCCATCTTTTGATTTTGGTTTTTGAGTTAAACCAATTAAAAAAACCTTTCATTTTAGAATTTCATCCTTTCTTTTTTGAGCAAACACAAGGCTTGCCCCTACAATGTTTTCATTATATTTTTGTTTGAAATTTAATTTATTATTCCATTTCTCCTATAACTAAAACTTCTAATTGTAATTCTTTATTTTTTTCTTCTTTTATCTTTTTCTTTACATAATCTATTAATTCTAATATATCTTTAGCTGTTGCATTATTCTCATTTACTATAAATCCTGCATGTTTATTAGATATCATTGCTCCGCCTATCTTATATCCTTTTAATCCTACTTCGTCTATTAGTTTGGCTGTTATAAAGTCTTCTCCTCTTTTAAAAGTACTTCCAGCATTGGGCTTATCTAAAGGTTGTTTTTCTTTTCTTGAACTCATATATTCATTTCTTTTACTTTCAATTTCTTCTTTTACTCCATGCTGAACTCTAAATTTAGATTCTATGATAATCCAGTTTTTTTCTGAAAATATACTTTTTCTATATTTAAATTCATGTTCTTCATTTTTTATTTCTACTAAATTATAATTCTCATCTAAATATGTTGTAGAAATCAAAATATCTTTAATCTCTCCTCCATACGCTCCTGCATTCATCTTTACTGCTCCGCCAACTGTTCCAGGTATACCAGACAAAAATTCATAATTCTTTATTTCTTTATCAAAAGCAAATTTTGAAAGTAGTGTTAGCGGAACTCCTGCTTCTGCTATGATTATATTATTTTCTATTTTTAGTCTATTAAATTTTAACTTAATAATAGCGCCTCTAAATCCTTTATCTGTGACAATTAGGTTAGTTCCATTTCCTATTATAAAAGTTTCTATATTATATTCTTTTGCTAATTTTAACGTATCGATTAATTCTGTAATATTTTCTACAATGATAAAATAATCAGCTTTTCCTCCTACTTTAAAAGAAGTATGTTTACTCATTTCTTCATCCTTTAAAATTCTATCAGGATTAATCTTTTCGATTATTTTTTTATAGAACATAATATTTTCTTTCTGTAAATCCATTTTTGTAATTTATTATTGCGGGCGAACACGTTCGCCCCTACGACATTTGCACAATGAAGTATGTTTACTCATTTCTTCATCCTTTAAAATTCTATCAGGATTAATCTTTT
>CAYOBB010000019.1:8556-11069 GCA_964402195.1 uncultured Clostridium sp.
CCATTTTTGTAATTTATTATTGCGGGCGAACACGTTCGCCCCTACGACATTTGCATTTTGTTTTGATTTTATTTCTGCTGGCTATATATTTTTTATTTAATACGGGGACTTTGGAGTAAATTTTGATAGTCTGACTTTAGAGAATGTCCCCCTTTTGTTCTTTGTAGGGGTCGCATGGTAGCGACCCTTATACTATTCGCTTATTTTCAAATACAATGTTTTCCCATTTTGCTTAGATGTTTTTGAAGTAATATTATATACTTCACCTGTACTATATTTTACAATATATTCATAAGATGAATTTTGAATACCTATTTTTTTTAGTGCAGTTTTATCTAATTTATACCATTTATTCTCAATAGACTCATCAGCTTCTGATTGTTTTATTTTCACTTCAGGATTAATTTCTTCTCCTAACATATCACTATCTATTGTAATTTCTGCTAAATCAGTATACTCTGTATCTCTTATTAAAAACTCTTCTGTTCCTGTTTCTTTATATTTTATATACTGCTGATATACAGCGTGACCTACCATTTCTAATTCTGAAAGTTGCTTTTTCTCTATTGCAAAATCAGAATCTTTTATTGCAAAATTAATAGAAACACCAGCTAAAATTAAAAGTACTATTATTGTAATGACTAGCACAAGCATTGTTACACCTTTTTCTAATCTTATCTTTAGCATAAATTTTCTCCTTAATCTTTTAAATCTTTTATCTTAACATCTTTTTTATGTTCTATTTTTTCCCAAGTCGTATTTGGTTTTATAATACATTTTATATTAATTAGAATCCATGAACCCATAAATACTGGGAATAAAATTAATCCTTTTAGCATTGGTTTTATTTCTCGTTTTTCTATGATTAAAATAAACAATGCTGTAATAATAGGAACTATGAAAGTTGAAATAATATATTTAAAATAATTTAAAAATAATGCTGTTGTTGTCATCCCATCTGCTAAATATATTATTGTATTTACTCCTAAAAGTAAAAATGTAATAAGCATCATCGGAATTCCTAAAATATATAATAATCCATCAAAATTCATTAAAGTTCTATTTTCCACTACGCCTTTTGCTAAGTCGTTTGTATAGTATTTCATACATTGAAGATGTCCAACTGTCCATCTACTTCTTTGAGACCAACTTTGCTTAAATTCTACTGGCTGTTCGTCAAATACAATTGCATCTGTTGCCCAACCTAGCTTTCTTCCTTGTGCTATATTTTTTAAAGAAAATTCTATGTCTTCTGTTAAAGTGATTGTGTTCCATCCAGTTTTTTTAACTAAATTAAAGTCAACCATAAAACCAGTGCCATTAATTAGTGGTGATAATCCTAAATTATATCTTGCTAAGTGGTAAAATCTATTCATTGTCCAATAGAAAATTGCATATCCTGCTGAAATCCAAGAATCTGAAGGATTTTTTATATCTCTATATCCTTGAACAACTTCCTCACCTTGACAAAGCTTTTTATTCATTGCATTCATAAAATTCTTATCGACAACATTATCTGCATCAAATACACAAAAAGCATCATAGTCTGCATTTTCTTTTATTTTCTGATTTAAAAACCATTGCATTGCATATCCTTTTGTCTTTCTAGTTTCATCATTTCTTACATATACAAATACATCTTTTTCTTCAGCAATTTTAGCTGTATCATCAGTACAATTATCTGCAATTACATATATATCTAATAAGTCTTTAGGATACTCTTGTTCTTTTAGACTATCTATTAGATTTCCAATAACTGTAGCCTCATTATGAGCTGGAATAATTGCCATAAATTTATGTTTTTTATTTTTTATTAATGGTTTTTCTTTAAATTTTATTAATGCACAAGCACTAATTATTAATTGATAAAGCCAAAATATTACGATAATCCATATTAAAGCTTGTTGGAGTATATATAAATATTTCATATTTTACCTCTTTTCGTTCGGGTCAAACATAGTACCCGCCCTTATGCTCTACTTTATTTATTTTCTTCTCTTGGTTCTTCATTATATCTCATAGTTAAATTTATTCTTCCTTGATCATCTATATCAGTTACTTTTACACTTATTTCTTGATTTACACTTAAAAAGTCTTCTATTTTTTCTACTCTTTCTTTAGTAATTTTTGACTTGTGAACTAATCCTTCTTTTCCTCCTGGTAATGCTACAAATGCTCCAAAAGTAGTTATTTTAACAACTTTACCATTATAAATTTCTCCTGCTTCTATTTCCATTGTTATATCTTTAATGATTTCTAGAGCTCTATTTGCCATTTCTTTATCGTTTGAATAAATGAAAACATTACCATCTTCTTCTATGTCTATTTTTACACCTGTTTCATTAATAATTTTATTAATCATTTTTCCACCAGGTCCAATAACATCTTTTATTTTGTCAACTTTTATCGTAGTATTAACAATTCTTGGAGCATATGGTGATACGTCTTTTCTAGGTTCTGCTATTTGTTTTAACATAATTTCATCTAAAATATATTTTCTAGCATTTTTTGTC
>CAYOBB010000020.1:0-10946 GCA_964402195.1 uncultured Clostridium sp.
AAATCAGATGGACTTCCTACATATCATTTTGCACATGCAATAGACGATCACCTTATGGGAACAACCTTAGTAATTCGTGGAGATGAATGGGTAGCTTCAGTTCCTCTTCATTTACAATTATTTTATATGTTAGGTTTTAAACCGCCTAAATATGCACATATAGCTCCTATTATGAAAGAAGAAGATGGAAATAAGAGAAAGTTAAGTAAAAGAAAAGATCCAGAAGCAGCAGTAAGCTTTTATAAAGAAGAAGGTATTCCTAAGGAGTCAGTAATAGAATATCTAATGAATATTGCAAATTCTAATTTTGAAAGCTGGAGAAGAGCAAATAAGGATAAAGATATTTCAGAATTTAAATTTGAACTTAATAAAATGGGGGTAAGTGGTGCTTTATTTGATATGGTAAAACTCTTAGATGTGTCAAAAGGTGTTATATCTAAACTTACTGCTGAAGAAGTTTTAGATAGCGTAATTACTTGGTCAAAAAAATATGATAAAGAGTTGTATGATTTAATTTTAAGAGATAAAGAATATGCTTTAAAAATTTTTGGAATTGAAAGAGGAAATATTAAACCTAGAAAAGACATAGCTAAGTGGTCTGATATTAAAGATAGTATTATATATATGTTTGATGATAAATTTTTGAATAATGAAACAAGTTATGAATTCCAAAAAATTAATAATGAAGAAGAAATAAAGAAAATAGTAGAAGAATATAAAGAAAACTTTTTTGATATAAACGATGATAAACAAACATGGTTTGATAAAATGAAGGATTTAGCTGAAAAATTAGGTTATTCTAGAGAAGTTAAGGAATATAAAGCAAATCCAGAAAAATATAAAGGCCATGTTGGTGATATAAGTACTGTTATAAGAGTTTCTTTAACAGGAAGAGCGAATACTCCAGATTTATATGAAATAATGCAAGTTTTAGGGAAAGAAAGTATTATGAAAAGATTGGAAAAAATAATGAAATAGAGGAAAATAAATGGAATATAATATTGGGGATATTGTAATAACTAAAAAAAGTCATCCTTGTGGTAGTAGTCAATGGGAAATTATAAGAGTAGGAGTTGATTTTAAGTTAAAATGTTGTGGATGTGGACATGTTATAATGATAGAAAGACCTAAAGCATTAAAAATGATAAAGAAAAAGAAGAATTAGTCTATAAAGAGATGAAAAACTATGTGAAAATTTATTAAATAATGGTCTTAAATAAAAAAACTCCAAAGGCTTGCCACATGCACTGTAGAGGCAGGACTTGCTCTGCCTGGAAACATGATTTGTTTGGCGGGTCGACCAAGGTCGACCCCTACATAGCCTGAATCTTTGACGGATTTTATCCAAAGAACCATTTCCAGTAACAAATATATGAGATAACACACACATATATATTGACAAAAAGCACTTTTAAATATAAAATTACACTAGTATTTTTATGTTTAGGAGTGCTTTTTTGAAACAAGAAGAAATAGTAGATATTTTATTAACTACATATAATAGTAATGTTAAATTTTTAAAAGAACAAATAGATAGTATTTTAAATCAATCATATAAAAATATAAGGCTATATATTAGTGATGATTGTTCTACAGAAAAAGAAGTAATAGAAGTTTTAAAAGAATATCAGAAAAGAGATAGTAGAATCTGTCTATGTATTCAAGAGAAAAATTTAGGATTTAGTAGGAATTTTGAGTTTTTACTTACTTGTTCTACAGCAGATTACATTATGTTTTCGGACCATGATGATATATGGCACTTAGATAAAGTACAAAAAAGTTTAGAAAAGATAAAAAAAGATAAAGTAGATTTAGTATATTGTGATGAAAGACAAGTTAAAGAAAACGGAGAAGTTATACACGAAAGTTATTTAAAATATAAGAACTTCCCAATAGTAGAAGGAAAAGAAAATATATTAGCCTTTACAAGGAGTGTATCATTAGGGTGTTCACAAATAATTACTAAAGAATTAAAAGAAAAACTTCTACCATTTAAATCAGAAGTAATTGCACATGATTGGATTACAATGTTTATAGCGAGTCTAAATAACGGTATAAGCTTTATCGAAGAACCGCTTCTAGATTATAGACTTCATGAAAATAATATATTTGGAGGAAGAAATTTTAAAACTAATATAAAAAGAGAAAAACAAGGAAAGAAATATAAAGACTTTTTAGAATATAGGAAAAATACTATAGAAAAGGCTTATTTAAATGGTGCAAAAATGTGCTTAAGCTATACAGAAGAAGAAAAATATAAAAAGATTATTAAATATTATGATAAAATAATCAATTCAAAATATATAAATCTTGGAGTAAAAAAATATTTTAAATATTTAGGATATAAAAAAATGGGAAAAAGAGGAGTAAAAGAAATATTACTTTTTCATTTTCCAATATTATCATATTTAGTGTATGTGATTGCTTAAGAAAGGAAAGATAAATGGAATTTATAAAAATTTTATGGAGAAATAAAAGACTCGCTTGGAGGCTAGGAAGAAATGATTTTAGAAATAGATTTGCAAATACAAGTTTAGGAACAATTTGGGGCTTTTTACAACAATTTATTTTTATGATTACATATGTAATCGTATTTCAGTATATTTTAAAAACGGGCAGTGCTGGAGAATATCCGTATGTAGTGTGGTTTTTACCAGGAATGTCAATGTGGCTTTGTATAAATGATAGCATAATGAGTGCAAGTAATTCGATAAGAGGATATAGTTATTTAGTAAAAAAAGTGGTATTTCCAGTAGATATTATTCCTATTATTTCAATAATATCATCAAGTTTTATATCGATGTTTTTATTTATAATTTCAATAGTAATATGTATAATCATGGGATTTATGCCAAAAATTTTGTTATTAATATATATGCTAATATGTTTATATTGTTTTATAATTGCATTTACAAGATTTACATCAGCAGTATCAACATTAGTTCCAGATTTTTCTCAATTACTTGGAATAGTAATGCAATTAATGTTTTGGTTTACACCAATTGTTTGGAATATGGATATGCTAGCAAATCATCCTACAATTCAAACAATATTTAAATGTAGCCCATTTAATTATTTAGTAACGGGATTTAGACAAGTTTTTATAAATGAAAATATAGTAACAGATAAAAGTGGTTTGTTTACAATTATTTTTTGGATAATAACTCTAGTTATATTTGTTTGGGGAAATTATATATTTAAGAAAAGCAAAAAAGATTTTGCGGATGTATTATAAAACGAATTCTTAACGTGATTAAATATATAAATTTTTTCATGTTCCCCATCCTAAAAATTTTAACAAAAGTTTTTACAAACTTTTGAAAATTTTTGGACGGTCCCCACAAATCATTTCAAAATTTATATATTTAATCATATATGTATAATAAAAATGTAATATAGAAGGGAAGTAATAAATATGAGTGAATTTAGAAAATTATTTACATCAGAAGCAGTTTCAATAGGTCATCCTGACCATGTATGTGATATGATTTCTGATAGTGTATTAGATGCATGTTTGAAAGAAGATAAAAATTCGAGAGTAGCTTGTGAAACAATGGCGAAAGATGATTTTATAGTATTGTCAGGAGAAATTAGAACTGATGCAGATATAAATGTTGAGGAAATTGCTAAAACGGTAATAAAAAATATAGGATATGAATATAAACCAAGAGTATTAAATTTAATTAGTAAACAATCACCAGATATAGCAATGGGTGTAGATATAGGCGGTGCAGGAGACCAAGGAATTATGTTTGGGTATGCTAATAGTGAGACTCCAGAGTATATGCCTCTTGCAATTACAATGGCACATGATTTAGTAAAACTAGCTACAGTTCTTCGTAAAAAAGGAGATTTTAAATGGGCTGGACCAGACATGAAGTCACAAGTTACAATAGATTATACAGATGAAAATCCAGTAATAGATACAATACTTATGTCTGTTCAACATAAAGAAGATTATAATGAAGAAGAATTTAAACAATATATAAAATTAGAAATAATGGATAAAGTCGCTAAAAAGTATAATTTAAATACTGATTTTAAAGTATTAATAAATCCAACAGGAAAATTCGTTATAGGTGGACCTGAAGGAGATGCAGGACTTACTGGAAGAAAAATAATAGTAGATACATATGGAGGGTATGCACCACATGGAGGAGGAGCTTTTTCAGGAAAAGACCCTACAAAAGTAGATAGGTCAGCAGCATATATAGCTAGATATTTAGCTAAGAATATTGTAGCATCAGGAATTGCAAAAGAATGTTTAATACAATTATCATATGCTATTGGTGTTGTACAACCTATATCAATATATGTAGATTGTAAAGGGACAAGTACAGTAGAGGAAGACAAAATAGTAGAAGCGATATACAATAACTTCGATTTATCACCAAAAGGTATTATAGATAAATTAGATTTAAGGAATCCTATATACAGTGAAACTTGTAATGGCGGACACTTTGGTAGAAGATATATAGATGATGATAAAAAGATAGAATGCACATGGGAAAAAACAGACAGTATAGAAATATTCAAAAATATAAAATAAACATATAATAGAAAACAGAAAATATCATAGAGCGAGTTTCCACGCTCGCCCGAAAATAAAAAAGGAACTGACTATGGAAAAAATAGAAGACTTTTTTCTAAAAATACTAGATAAAATTAAATTAAAAAAAATAGCAGATATATATAGAAATCATAGAGAAGGAATGAGATACTTAATATTTGGGGGATTGTCCACAATTGTTAATATATTTGTGTATATAATATGTTCACATTTAATATTTACTAACTTAAATGATGATTTAAAAGTAAACTTAAGCAACATATTAGCTATAATTATCTCAATATTATTTGCATACATTACAAACAAATTATGGGTATTTGAAACAAAAACAGAAACTAAAAAAGATTTACTACGAGAATTTACTTCATTTATAGGATGTAGAGCTATTACAGCTTTAATGGATTTAGGACTTATGCAACTCACTGTTAATGTTTTAAGATGGAATGATATATTAATGAAAATATTAGTAAATATTTTAGTAATTATCCTAAATTTTGTATTTAGTAAACTTATAATATTTAAGAAAGAAGTTAAAGATTAATGGAAACAATAGATATTTTACTAACAACATACAATGGCGAAAAATATTTAAAAGAACAAATAGATTCTATATTAAACCAAACGTATAAAAACTTTAATTTAATAATTTCAGATGATTGTTCTAATGATATGACTCGAAATATATTAAAAGAATATGAAAAAAAAGATCCCAGAATAAAAGTATATTTTCAAGAAGAAAATTTAGGATATGTAAAAAACTTTGAATTTTTATTAAATAAAGTGGAAAATGAATTATACATGTTATCAGATCAAGATGATGTATGGATGCCACAGAAGATAGAAAAAACATATAATTATTTAAAACAGCAGAATGCAGATTTAGTATTTACAGATTTAATTGTAGTAGATGAAACATTAAATGAAATGTATCCATCTTTTAATGATTTAATGAAATATTCAAAAAAAGCAAAAAAATATAGTGACTATAGATTAGAATATCTATATAATTGTGTAACAGGATGTACATTAATGTCAAAGAAAAAATTTTTAGAAAACATACTACCTGTTCCAGATAACTCACAATATGTGATACATGATTTTTGGATTCCACTTGTAGTTTCTCTTAAAGGGAAGATAAAATATTTAGATGAGCCTCTTATAAAATACAGACAACATGGAAATAACCAAGTAGGAGCTAAAACTAAAGGAAATGGATATACAAAATTTGAAGATTTAAGAAATCACTTTATTGAAGTAAAAATAGAAATCTTAGATACTTATGTAAAAAACGATAGAGTATTTACAGAAGATTTTAAAGAATTTAATAGAAAAGCTTTAGAATATTTTGAAAATATAAAAAAGAAAAAAAATATAAACTTCAGAGGGTGGGCGATATATCATAAGCTATATAAAAATGATAATTTATATTTTTACTTGAATAATTTTTTAATTTTTAATATGCCGATTATAGCTAAGGTATTGTTTTATATTAGACTAAAACTAAAGGGGATAAAGAATGGAAAGTAATGAAGAAAACATTATAGAAATAAAAAATCTAGTTAAAGAATATAAGATGTTTGCAAGAAAAAAAGATAGACTATTAGAAACAGTACTACCTTTTTATAAAAAACATACTTCTTTCAGAGCAATGAATGAATTGAATTTAGAAGTAAAGAAAGGTGAGGTATTAGGGATACTTGGAAGAAATGGTGCTGGAAAATCAACATTACTTAAAATGATAACAGGAGTAGTATCTCCAACAAGTGGAACAATAGAAACAAGAGGAAAAATAAGTTCACTTCTAGAACTTGGAACAGCTTTTAATATGGAACTGACAGGAGAAGAAAATATATATCAACATGGCGAAATATTTGGACTTACTAAACAAGAAATAGAGAAAAAGAAGCCAGAGATAATAGAATTCGCAGATATAGGTGAACATTTATATCAACCAGTAAAAACATATTCATCAGGTATGTTTGCTCGTCTAGCATTTGCTTGTGCAATAAATGTTGATCCAGATATATTAATAGTTGATGAAGTTTTATCAGTAGGAGATATGGCTTTCCAATTGAAATGCTTTAAAAAATTTGAAGAATTTAAAAAAGCAGGAAAAACAATACTTTTTGTTACTCATAGTGTAGGTGACGTAATCAGAAACTGCAATAGAGCAATAATAATCTCTGAGGGAACAAAGATATATGATGGAGATGTAAAAGTTGGAGTTGATAAATATAAAAAGATGATTGTAGGATTAGATAATGATGACAATCAAAACGAAGAAGAACAAAAAAAGAAAAATGAAGAGTTAGAAAGCCAAATAAAAGGAAAAGATGTAGAAAACTGGAAAAAGTATTATAGTGGAAATGATGATCTATTAACATATGGAACAGGAGCAGCTCAAATAATTGATTATGGAATATTTGATTTAGATGATAATATTCAAACTACTATTAATAATAATGACGAATACATTATTAAAATGAAAGTTCAATTTAACGAAGATATAGAAGAGCCAATATTTGCACTTTCGGTAAAAGATGTAAAAGGATTAGAGTTAGCAGGAGCCAATACAAAAGCATATAAGAAAAAAACTGGAAGCTTTAAAAAAGGTGATATTGCTACAGTAGAATTTAAACAATCAATCCCATTAAATCCAGAGAAATATACAATTTCATTTGGATGTACTAAATTTAATCAAAAAGGAGACTTAGAAGTCTTTGATAGAAAATATGATGCAATATTTATAGAAATATTAGGATATAGAGAATGTTTAGGGCTTTTAGATTTAAAAACTAAGATAGAAATAAATAAATAGATGTAGGGTCACGATGCACCGTGCCCACTATAGAAATTTAATGTGCACATAATGAAGGGAAATAATATGAAAATAAATTATGATTTTTACACTGGAAAAGATGAATATTGTGATGGAGAAATAGAAAAAGAAATATTAGCATACATGGACAAATACGAAGAAAAAGATTTTCCAAAAGTATTTGAGAAAGACGTTAGATGGCCAGTATTTTATCATTTAACACCAATAAGAAAGAATATTTTAAATTGGTATCCATTTAAAGAAAATGCAGAGGTTTTAGAAATAGGAGCTGGAATGGGAGCTATAACTGGAATTCTTTGTGAAAAAGCAGGACAAGTTACATCAGTAGAACTTTCAAAACAAAGAGCTTCTGCAATAGCGAAAAGATGTAAAGATAAAGAAAACTTAGAAATTATAGTAGGAAATTTTAATGATATCAAATTTAATAAAAAATTTGATTATATAACACTAATCGGAGTATTAGAATATGCACCATTATATACAAATACAGACAATCCATTTCATGATTTTTTAACATATATAAAATCATTATTAAAAGAAGACGGAAAATTACTAATTGCTATAGAAAATCAATTTGGAATAAAATACTTTTCAGGAGCAAATGAAGACCATACAGCTAAAAAATACGATGGAATATTAGGATATGAAAATAAAAAAGGAATACGTACTTTTGGAAAAGAAGAATTAGAAAATATATTGAAAAACAGTGGATTTGAACATACTAAATTTTATTATCCAATGCCAGATTATAAATTACCTCAAAATATATTTTCAGATGATTACATGCCACAAGATAAGATACTAGATTATAAGCCATATACATCATGTAATGAAACTGTTGATTTTGACGAAAAAGAAGCTTTAAAGGACATTATAAAAAACAATATGTTTGGATTTTTTAGTAATTCTTTTTTTATAGAATGTTCAGAAAAAGAAATTGATACTAAAGTTGATTTTAAAAAATATGAGCCAGTTAAAATTAATAAATATATGAAAAAGTTTTTTATAAGCAATTATACAAAAACGGAAGAAACTACAAATAATAAAGAAAAAGAAATTAAAAGATTAAGAGAAGAAAATGAAAAATTAAAAAATGACTTAAATAGCATGATAAATTCGAGGTCTTGGAAGATAACGAAGTTACTTAGAAGAGAGGGAAAATAAATTTATATTAGTTAATAGAAATGGGGAATACTATGAAACTAAATTTAGAATTTTATAATAAAGAAAGTGAAGATAATATTTCTGAAATTGATAAAGAAATAATTGAAAAATATATTAATAACTATGATGAACAAGATTATGAAAATATACTTTTTGAAGATAGTAGATTAGAAATAGTGTTAGCACTCTCTGAAATAAGAAAAAATATTATAAATTGGTACCCTTTTAAAGAAGGTTCAGATGTATTAGAAATTGGAGGAAATTTAGGAGAGATAACAGGAGAATTATGTGAGAGATGTAATAGAGTTATTACTATAGAAGAAAATAAAAAAAAGGCAGAAGCTATAGCAAAAAGACATAAAAATAAAGAAAACTTAGAAATAATAGCTGGAAATTTAAGTAATATAAAAATAAAAGAAGAATTTGATTATATTATACTCATAGGATATTTAGAAAAAGTAGAAAAAATAGAAGAAACGTTAAAAATATTAAAAGGTTACTTAAAAAATAGTGGAAAAATTTTAGTGGCGATAGACAATAGTTTAGGTCTAAAATATTTTTCAAGAACTAATTTATTAGGTGAAAATATAACAAAAATAGTAGGTAGAAATTTATATAAAAGAGAAGAACTGCTGAATAAAATAGAAATTGCTGGATTTAATAACCAAAATATATATTATCCTATGCCAGATTATAAGATGGCTAATGTAGTCTTTTCAGATAAAAGACCATTAACTAAAAACGATTTATCTAGAAACATACCATATTATGATAGCAAAACAATAAAATTTTATGATGAAAATCAAGTTTATAGAAAGGTATTAGAAGAAGATGGAAGTAATACATTTGAATTTGCAAATTCATTTTTTATAGAAATTTTTAATGGTGAATATGAAGAAAATAAAATACAGTTTGTGGCCTTTTCTAATATGAGAAAAAAAATGTATAGAATAAAGACAATAATGGAAAAAGATTATGTATATAAATATTCAATAAATGAGATAAGTAAAAAACATATAGATGATATAAAAGAAAATATAGAAATATTAAGAAGTAGTAATGTAAATACATTAGATAGTTATGATAATAATAAGATTATAAGTAGATATACAGAAGAAAAAACACTAGATGAAATAATAATAAATATGGTAAAAGAAGGTGAGATGAAAAAGGCAATAGATTTAATACAAAGATTTAAAAATGAAATAGAAAATAAATTTGAAAGAGTAGAAAGAAATAATAATGTATTTGATAAATATAATATTGAATATAAAGATGAAGATATTGAAGACATTGAATTTATAAAATATGGATTATGGGATTTAATATTTCAGAATTGTTTTTATATAAATAATGAATTCTATTTTTATGATCAAGAATGGAAAAATGATAATATACCAGTAGATTTTATTATATATCGAGCAATAAAGTACTTTGATAGAATAAAAAAATATATATCAGAGGAAGAACTATACGAAATAGTAGGTTTGAACAGAAAAAAAATAGATCTCTATAATGAGTTAGATAATTGTATTCAAGAGGAAATACGTGATGACTTAATTTGGAAATTATATAATCAGGGAACAGATGTGTTCCAAATAAAAACAAATGAATTAACAGCAATTCATAATAGAAATTTAATAGCATTGCAAATGAATGAAAAAGATAAACAGATAGAAGAATTAAAAAAGCAATTATCAGATAGGTATAATTCTAATTTATGGAAGATAAAAAATAAATTAAGCAATATGATCAAGAAAAAACAAAACAAGAAAGGAAAAATATAATGAGAATAAGACTAAGAGACAAGTTATTTCCAGAAGGGACAAAAATAAGAAGTGGACTAAGAAAGCTGAATAAATTAGTAAAAAGAATTTTTAACATGAATACCTTAGAAAAATTAAAAACGAAGATAAAAGAAAAAGGATTGAAGATAGCTTTTTTAGAAATGAAGGAAGAGATATTAGATGAATCTATAGATATCTATAGAAATTGGATTGAAAATAATGAGCCAAACAAAAAAGAGTTAAAAATACAGCGTAATACTAAATTTAATATAAATCCTACAATAAGTATAATTGTTCCAATGTATAATACACAAGTAACTTTCTTTGAGGAATTAGTAAATTCTCTAATAAATCAAACATATAGTAATTGGGAATTATGTTTAGCAGATGGCAGTGATGAAAAAAATACAAAGATTGAAGAAATTGTTAATAAAGATAATAGAATTAAATATAAGTTTATAGGAGAAAATAAAGGAATTTCACAAAATACGAATGCTGCTTTGGAATTAGTAACTGGAGACTATATAGGGTTATTAGATCATGATGATATATTACCAATATTTTCTTTATATGAAATAGTAAAATG